>NZ_CAXTBM010000006.1:0-134154 GCF_964242765.1 uncultured Hymenobacter sp. | reverse complement strand
GGCTGCGGGGCGAGACCCGGGCGGCGGGGGCCATGGAGAAGCGCGTCGAGTACGACCTGCAATACATCCAAGACTGGTCGTTCGAGCTCGACATAAAAATCATCGGCCTCACCGTCTGGAACCTGCTCCGAGGCGAGAAGAACGCCTACTAGCAACGGCTAAGCCCACGGTGATAGAAGCGGGATTTACACAACTGCTTACAATCAGTGCGGCTCCTTCCAAGTTTGGGTTGTAACGAGACAAGTTCAACTTGACTTGCTGCCACTCTATGAGGTCTGAAAAGCGAGTATGACGTATAAAATAGGTTTGTTTATATATTAAACTTATTATATATTTACAGTTGTACCCAGCTAGGCTACGGCTTTTAGCAGTTCCCTGCTCTGGTGGTTATTTGCGGAGAGGTAGTGTTGTTCATACTCTCGGTGACGGGCGGCTCCCTGCGCTTCTCCACCTCACTTCCCTAAGGTTTGCTTTTGCCTCCGACTACTGTTGCGGAGATGTTTCAAGTATGTGCTGTTGTGCGGAGCTACTTCCGCTTTCTGACTCAATAGGAGGCGCCAGCTAAAGCGAGCCTCCACTGATTGCCAAGCGAATGGAAACACGCCCCACTCACTCCGAAGAGGTTAATCTGCATGAGCTGTTTTTTCGGTTGCGCAGCTATTGGCTTTGGTTTCTTATTTCCCTGTGCTTCACTATGGCGGCGGCTTGGCTGTACCTCCAAGTCAAGACCCCGGTTTATAGCTTCCGCGCCACCATGCTGCTAGGCGACCAGAACCCCGGCTCGAAGCGCATTCAGGAGTTGTTGCAGTTGCTGGAAGTGAAGCAGAAAAGTGTGCAGTTGGAAGATGAGGTTGGCGTGATGACCTCGGCCGCCATGGTGCAGCGCGCCTTGAATCAATTGCCTTTCGCGGCCTCTTTCTTCAGTGTGCCGGCTAATTGGCTGAACACCTTCGGCAACGTGCAGGTGCGGGAGCAGGCCGCCAGCAACATACCGTTTCAAGTAACTCTTGCCCCGGAAAAGCCCCAGCTTACCAATGTGCCGATCTATGTGCAGGTGCTGCCGGAGGGGCGCTATCGGGTGCAGGCCGAAGCCAAGCTGGGTGAACTGCGCAACCTGGCTACCGGCGCCTTGATGGGCCAACGGCAAGACTTGCACCTCGACCAAGTAGTACGCGCCGGCCAGCAGCTGCAACACCCGTTGCTTACGGCCGTGTTTGCTCCCAACCCCGAGTATGCGGGCAGCACGGCAGCGCGGTATTACTTCCAACTGCGCGACGTGTCCCAGCTTACTGCCGACTACCAAAACCGGCTGAAGGTGCGCCCGCTCGACCGGGAATCCCGCATCATTGAGTTGAACATCCAGGGCCCGGTACCGGCCAAAGAAATTCAGTTTCTGAACGCCCTCATGACCACGTTTGTGGAGGACGACTTGCAGCAAAAAAACCAAATCGGCACGAAAACGGTGGCTTTTCTGAACGCTGAGCTAGAAAAGCTGGCCGCGCCCCGGCAACGGTCGGCGGCGGCCCTTAGCTCTTTCCGCGCCAGCCACGGCATGGTCGATGTGGGGGTCCAATCGGCGGTGGGCATCAAGCAGCAAGGCGAGCTGGAAATGACGCGGGCCCGCGTAGCAACCAACCGCAAATACTACGAAAGCCTGCTGCAAGACTTGCAGGACAACGAGTACGGCACAACGAGTACCGCCCCGAGTGGTGCCGGTATCGACGACCCCGCTTTGCTGGCCCTAATTCAGCAACTGGCGGCACTCAACAGCCAGCGGGCCGCCTTCAGCGTGAGTGGTAGCAGCATCAACCCGCAAGTGGTTATGCTGGACGAGCAAATCAGCAGCACGAAAGAGTCGTTGCGGGAAACGCTCAGCAACCTGCGTCGCGCCGCCGACATCTCCCTCCGCGACCTGAATCAGCAGCTACGCAGCATCCGGAGCCGGATGAATGAAATGCCGGAAAACGAGCGCCGTTTGGCGCGGCTCGAAACCAAGAAAACGTTCAACGAAAAGCATTACAACTTCCTGGTTGAGAAGCGCGACGAAGCCGCCATAGCGCTGGCCACCAACGTAACCGACAAAAAGATAGTTGACCAAGCCACGCAGGTTGGAGTTGGTCCAACGTCTTCCAAAAAGCCCCTGGTGCTACTACTAGCCCTTTTGGCGGGGTTGGCGGTGCCGGGCGTGGTGGTGCTGCTACGCCACAAAACCAGCCGCTTGATACATAGCCAAGAAGATTTAACGCGCATCACCACTATTCCGCTACTGGGCGTGGTGGCGCATGGTACGCGCCAAGACAAGCAGACAATGCTGCAAAATCCCAAGGGCCCTATTACGGAATCATTTCGCTCGATTCGGGTGAACTTTCAGTATCTGCTGGCCGGGCTCGACAAGCGGGTGCTGGGGGTCACATCGTCGGTGCCGGGCGAAGGCAAAACCTTTTGCGCCGTGAACCTGGCCGCCGAAATGGCAAAAGGCGGGCTGCGCGTGGTGCTGTTTGAATGTGACCTGCGCCGCCCGACAGTGGCAAGCTATTTCAGTTTAGCGCCAGATCCGGTTCACGGCCTGAGTACATACGTAGATGGCCAGAGCACCCTCGCGCAAATTTGCTGTGCTAGTGGCATCGAAAACCTCGACCTGATACCGTGCGGCCCTGTTCCTTCCAACCCGACTTTGTTGCTCGAAAGCCCACAGCTTGCCGAGTTGCTTCAGCACCTGCGCCACACCTACGACTACATAATAGTTGATACACCGCCGGTTGGCTATGTGGCCGAGTTTTTCGTTTTGCAGCGGTATTTAGACGCTAGCCTCTACATCGTGCGTCAAAACTACACCGACCGGGGGCTACTCAGCCACGTTAGCAACTTGTATCAGGAGCGAAAAGTGCAAGATATATTCTTGATAATCAATGATGTGCATTTCAATAAAACCTATGAGTATCGATACAAAGAAAACGCTTACGCCTACGACACACGAGTTTAAAACTCTCGTATGTGGGGTGCCAGCCCTAGTTACTGGTGGAGCTTCACTTTCTTTGGAGAGCCTGCATGCCTATAGTTATAATTTATCTGGGTATTTGTAAAATTCTGTAAATTCAAGCATTCGTCTTACCTCTCACATTGCGTCCTCTTTTGCGTCCTCGCCTATTCTGCTTGCTTTATTGATTGATGGCTACCTCTTCTCCAACCCTTGCTTCCGCAGCGGTGCGCGGCGTGCAGTGGACGACGGCGGCCTCGGTGGCCAATGCCCTTATGCAAATCGGCTACACCGCCGTTATGGCCCGCCTGCTAGATCCTGCCGCCTTCGGACTGGTGG
The DNA here is from genome assembly GCF_964242765.1 of uncultured Hymenobacter sp. Classification (NCBI taxonomy): domain Bacteria; kingdom Pseudomonadati; phylum Bacteroidota; class Cytophagia; order Cytophagales; family Hymenobacteraceae; genus Hymenobacter; species uncultured Hymenobacter sp. The sequence goes on along the minus strand of NZ_CAXTBM010000006.1, from coordinate 130,838 downwards.
CTATGGCGGGCTTGGTGCTGCGCTTCGGCAGTTACTTCGCTGAAATGGGGCTGGGCCACGCCCTGGTCCAACGCGCCGAAATCACGAAGCGAGATATCCGGGCGGCTTTCACGGCGTCGTTGGGGTTGGGAGTTGGGGTGGCCGCCCTGGCTTGGCTGCTGGCGCCGCTTTCGGTGTATTTTCTTGAAAACGAGGCCGTGGTGCCACTGGTTCGGTTGCAAGCCCTGGGCTTTGTGCTGGTGGGGCTGAGCATGACGTCAGTGAGCGTGCTGCGGCGCGAAATGCGCTTCGACTCCATTGCCAAGGTTGAAGTAGCAGCCTACATTTTCGGCTACCTGGGCGTGGGTGTGAGCATGGCCTGGGCCATTCATGCCGGCTATTTGCCTATTGCGGGCGTGTGGAGTTTGATTGCCGCTAGTTTGGCGCAGCAATTCTTCGTGATGGTAGCCAGCTACGCGCTGGTGCGTCACTCGGTGCGCTTTATTTTCAGTTGGGTGGCGTACGCGCCGCTGCTGGGCTACGGGGGTCGGATGTCGGTTATCAGCTTTCTGGAATTCATCAACGGCAACCTCGATACGCTGCTGATCGGGCGCCTGCTGGGCTCGACGCTGCTCGGCATCTACAACCGGGCCTACATGCTCCTGTACTTGCCTATGTACTTTCTAACCAACAGCTTGGCCCGGGTAGCCTTCCCCACGTTCAGCAAAATCCAGACGAACCTGCCCCGCGTGCGGGCCCTTTATCTAACCAGCAGCACGCTGGTGGCTACGTTGGTGCTGCCGCTGTGCGCCGGCGTGGCGGTGGCTGCTCCCGAACTGGTGCAGGTCTTGCTCGGCCCCCGCTGGTCGGCCTCGGTGCCGATTCTGCGGGTGCTCTGCCTCTCGATTCCGTTGAGCATGACCACGCTTTTTGCTGGGGTCGTGGCTGATGCGCGGGCCAACCTCCGCCAGAAAGTAATTCTCAACGTCGAGTTTATGTTGCTGCTCACAACTTTGTTCTGGCTACTGAAACCGTATGGGCTGGTGGGCATTGCCGCCGCCATTGGCACGGGCGAAGTGGTGCGCACCTTCCTGTATATGCGCGTCACCCACCACGACCTAGGTATCCGCTACACCCGCTTACTGGCTATGTATCTACCGGGCCTGCTGAATGCGGCCGTGGTGGGGGCGAGTATTCTGGGGGTTTCTTTCCTGATTCGTTCGGTGATTATCCCGCCCCTGTTTACGCTGGCCCTGCAAATGCTAACGGGTGCCGTGGCGCTGGGCGCAATGGTACTGCGTTGGCCATCAGCGGAGTTACGGGGGCCGTTGCAACAGTTGCTTGGTCGTTTGCGTAGCCTGTCCGCTTTGCCTCCCGGCGGCCAGGCACTACTGCTCCGCTACGAGGTTTACCTAGAGCAGAACCGTCCGATTTTTCCGTCTTTCGAGCCGCTGGCACCTACTTCTGCGCCATGAATATTCTGCTTGCTTCCACGCTGGTTCCGAGTGCCCCGTCGGGGTTGCGGGTGCACTACGAGCGGCTGGCCGAGCACCTGCGCCGCGAGGGCCATATGGTTACGCTTGTTACGCCAGACAGCCAACGACTCCTGGTGCGCCGCAGCATTGGCGCCGTGCGGCGCGCCCTCAAGCTGCTGCTCGGCCGCCTCGGCAACCAGATTGGGGTTGAGCTCGGCTACATCGCCGAAATCTACTTTGCTATCGACCGCAGCATACCCTACGACGTGGTGAATGCGCAGGACGTGAGCAGTGGCTGGGCAGCGCAGTTGGCCCTGGGCGGCCGGGTGCCGGTCGTCGTGACGGGCCATTTCAACGATCATCCGGCCGAGGAACTGGTGCATCAGCGGCACTTTAGCGGCCTTACGGTCCGCTTCCTGCACCGTTGGTACAACTTTCTGCTCCGGCGCACCCACTTCTTTATCGGCGTTTCCGACTACGTGCGGCGGGACAGTGTGCCGTGGCTGGCTCCCGATGCGCGCCATACCGTGGTTTACAACGGCGTGGCCATGAACCCACCAGCGCCTACTCCGCTCCTGGCGGCCACCAACTTGCGCCAGCAGTTTCCGGGGCGGCCCATTCTCTTGAACGCCGGGCAGTTGGAGGCCCGCAAAAACCAACGGTTTTTGATTCCGGTGGCGGCGGAGCTGCGGCGGCGCAACGTCGATTTCGTGCTGGCGCTGGTCGGCCGGGGCGAGGACGAGGCCTTACTTCGACAGCTAATCGAAGAAGCGGGCCTCACCAACCACGTATTCCTGCTGGGTTACCACCGCGACGTACTGGCCCTGCTACGCACCGCCGATGTGTACGTGCACACCGCCCTGCGCGAAAACTGCCCGCTGGTACTCATCGAGGCCATGGCGGCCCGCTGCCCGGCCGTGGCGCTGGCGGTGGGCGGTGTTCCGGAGCTGCTGGCTCCCACACCCGAAGCTCTCATCGACCCCGCCGCGTCGCCCGAGGTGCTCGCCCACCAGCTTGAAATTCTGCTGCAATCGGCCACGCGCCGGGCGCAGTTGCAGCAAACGCAGCACACTTTTGCCGTCCAGCACTTCGACTCCGCGGTTATGCTAGCCGGCACCTTGGCCTTCTTCCACGAAGCCCGCCGTACCCTGGCCTTGCCGCCCCTGCCCTCCCCCACGGCGGCCGTCGGGCCCCCGGCCTACGCCTACGCCCTTGCCGCCGAAGAGTAGCCCTGCTATACCTCTAGTTCTGCCCTCCTTATCCGCGCTTCGGTTCTATGAAAATCAATCTTCGCTTTCTCCTGATTCTGCCCATGCTGGCGGTGTTTTGCACCAACGCCGTGTTTTGGGAGTTTGCTTTCGGCTACATGGTCGACCAGGAGCCGGAGCAGCTGAAGTACCTGAACTACGCCCTGCTGGCCAGCTCATTGGCGGCCGTGGTGCTGTACTGGCGCTACATGCAGCCCCTGATTCAGAAATGGTTTATCGGGTGGGCGGGCGTTGTGGGGTGGCTGATGCTGGAGTCGTACGCCGGCTGGGATTCGGTACTGGTGTATCCGCACGTGTTCAACAAGTTCTTCGTGCTACTCAATATCTTCGGTATTTATGCTTTTCACCGGCGCTTCGGCCTGCCCTCGTTTCAACAGCTAATCAACGTGCTGCTGGTGATGATGCTGGCCAACTTGCTGCTGTTTCACCGTGATTCACTGAGCTTGAACGCCTTCGTGGAAAACGAGCGGGGCTTCAACTCGGGCTCGGCCTACTTGTTTGTGTTGGTGGCTTTGTTCCACCTGAACGCCTATCTGTTGCGCGGCTCTTTGGTTTCCCTGCTGGTCTTCTTGCTGTGCTTGCCGCTCATTGTTTTCCTGCAACACCGCTCCGTCTGGATTGCCACCCTCATTGCCGTACCACTTGATTTACTGCTGCTGCGCTGGGCGCGGGTGGCCCGCTTCTCCACGGCCAAGCTCACGCTACTCATAGGACTGCCGCTGGTACTAGGCTCGTTGGGCGTCACCATGATAGTGCTCGACAGTCCGGAGGTGGTGGCGCGCTTCGAGGAAAGCCTCGACGACATTGCCAACGCCGACAAGCAGGGCACCGGCAGCTGGCGCCTCAAGCAGCTGGAATCGTACCTCCCGCTGGTCGAGGAACGCCCCGTTGCGGGCTGGCGGCTAGAGGGTTTCGAGGTGCCCATGCAGTTCTACGACCCGAGCAGCGACGCCCCCATGTGGGCCGACCGCACCGGCCACCACTTCCACAACTTCTACCTCGACCGGCTCTTTTACTTCGGTTTCCTGGGCGTGCTGCTGGTGCTGCTGGTGCCCATTATCAGCGTCATCAAGCGCCTGCACCAGTCGCGCATCGTGACGGCCGATACGGCGGTGCTGCTCTCGTTTTTTGGTAGCTTAATTGTGTTCGGCACTTCCTACGACTGGTCGACTTACCACTTTGGGCTGATTGGGCTGATGCTGGCGGCTATTGCGCAGCCCTTAGCCATGACGCCTCCACCGGGGCCCAGTGCGCGGCCCGCGGCGTTGCCCGAGCCGCTGCTGTATCAGCCGTGGGAAGTGCCGGCGTAGGGTTAGGGACCATCCGAAGGACAAGAAGCAGCCTTGTTTAAGTGGGCTCTTAGTTGTTGCTCTAGTTTTTGTCTGGTTTACAACGCGTTTCATCTCCAGCCAGCGTGCTTAGCTTCCTTTTATGAAAGTTCTTTGGCTTGCTCCCTTTCCGCATCCTTCCGAGCCCGCTGCGCACCCCGTGCCGTGGGTGGGCACGCTGGCGGATTCACTGAAGCGCCAGCCGGGTGTGGAACTCACCATCCTGAACTGGACGCACCGCTTGACCACTGATGTCGAGGAATTCGACCGCGACGGCATGCACTTCATTTACTTGAGAGTGCCTAAAGTACGCCTCGACATTCTCACGCTCTACCAGCGCCGCATTGCCATCGTCAGGAGATACCTGCGTCAGCACTACCAACAATACGATTTGCTGCATCTGCACGGCTCGGAGTTGCAACTGCCCGCCATGACGGCCGGGCTCGAAATACCCATGGTGCTGTCGGTGCAGGGCATTGTGTCGGAGTACGCCAAGGTGGTGCCCAAGACGCTTTCGATGCTGAAGTTTCTGTGGACCATGGCCGGTGTCTACGAGACGAAATACCTGCCGACGGTGCCCAACTTCTCGTGCCGCACCAATTGGGACAAGTTCCATACCGCCCGCCTGAGCCCCGGCTGCCGCATTTTTCACAACTGGGAAACCATCCGGCCCGAGTTCTTCGCCGAAGCCGCCCGTCCGGCCCCGCCGCGGCCCACTCGTCCGCAGGCGCTGTTTGTAGGCGGCAAGCAGGAAATCAAAGGGTTCAAAGAAATGCTGATGGCCTTCGACCTGATTCGGCAGCAAGCCCCGGAAATGAAGCTGGTGATTGTGGGCCGCTTGGAAACCGCCGACGTAACCGCAGTAGCGCAACGCTACCACCTGCGCCACCTCGGCCCCGAGGAGGTAGAGTGCCGGCCCTTCCAGTCGGGGGCGGAGCTGGCGGTGCTTTGCCGCGAGTCGTTCTGCTTGCTGCACCCTTCCTACATCGACAACAGCCCCAACAGCGTGTGCGAGGCGCAACTGATGGGCTTGCCTGTCGTGGCTTCCAACGTGGGCGGGGTCGGCTCCTTGATTCGGGAAGGCGAAACCGGCTTGCTCACCGACCTCTCGCCGGCCACCGTGGCCCGTCAAACGCTGCGCCTCTACCATGACCCGGCCCTGTGGCAGCGGATTGCCACCCAAGCGCAGGCGGAAGCCCAACTTCGGCACGATACCGACACCATCATTCAGAACACGCTGGCCATGTACCGCAGCATTCAGTTACCCAACAGCCAGCCGGCTACCGTATCTGCCATGGCGCTGGCCTCGTCGTAGCGCGCGCAAAACCTTGTATTTATTCTGTCCTTGCTATCCTACTTCCCTATGCCCAGTTCATCTACTCCTGCCTCCGAAGCGGCCTTAGCCACACCGGTGCTGCTTATCATATTTAGCCGCCCCGACACCACACGCCGGGTGCTCGATACGATCCGGCAGGCGCGCCCAACCCGCCTGTACGTGGCCGCCGACGGTCCGCGCCCCCACCGCCCCACCGACGCGGTGCGCTGCGTTGAAACGCGGGCAGTTATCGAGGAAGTGGATTGGCCCTGTGAAGTATTCACGCTTTTTCACGATGAAAACCTGAACTGCGGTCGGGGCCCTATAACGGCTATGAATTGGTTTTTCAGCCACGAGCCCGAAGGTATTATTCTGGAGGACGACTGCGTGCCGTCGCCGAGTTTCTTTTCGTTTTGCGAGGAACTGCTGGCCCGCTACCGCGACGATACGCGCGTGATGCACATCGGCGGCAACAATTTCGGCAGCGAAGCCCAGTTGCCGCTGGCGCCGGACTCTCCTTCCTATCATTTTTCGGGGCAGCGCAACAGTTGGGGCTGGGCTACCTGGCGCCGCGCCTGGACGCTCTACGACTACGAGATGCGCAACTTCCGGGAGGCGGTAGCAACCGGCGCTTTCGAGGGCGTATTCACCAGCCAGCTAGAAAAGCGCTACCGCCTGGGCAAGATGGCCGCGGTGCTGAAACTCCCCGCCCCGGCCGACGTGTGGGACTACCAATGGGAATACACCATTGCTATGAACTCGGGTCTTTACATTGTGCCGGCCGTAAATCTGGTGGGCAATATCGGCTTCGGCAACAACTCCACCCACACCCACGACGAAGGCGACATGATGGGCGCCCAACCCGCCACCGATCTTGCGTTTCCATTGCACCACCCCCGCTACGTGCGCCGTGACTACCTGCGCGACCGGCAGCGCTTCAACGAGTTCTTCAAGAGCCGCCTAGCTGCCATCGTGCGCCGCTTGTTTGCCGGCCAGAAGCCCGTGGCCGGCGGCTTGCAAAGTCCCACGTCCTCGAAATCAACGGCGAAACCGGTCCCCGCTAACGTGCTTCCGTCATGAAGATTCTACTCTCCGCCTACGCCTGCGACCCCGACCAAGGCAGCGAAGAAGGCAACGGCTTCAACTGGCTCTGGGAAACGGCCGCTTTGGGCCATGAAGTCTGGTGCCTGACCACGCCCCGCGGCCGCCTGAACTTGGAAAAGCGCTTAACTGAACACGCCACCGACCCCACCGCTGCCCGCATTCACCCCGTGTACGTGACGGTGCCGCCCAGCATCGACTACCTCTACCGGTGGCAGTTCGGGGTGTACCTGCACTACCTCGCGTGGCAGCGCAGTGCCTGGCAAGCGGCCCAGCAACTGAATGCGCAAGTTGATTTCGACTTGGTGCACCACGTCACTTACAACAGCCTGCAAATGGCTTCGTGGCTGTGGCGCCTGAAAAAACCACTATTGCTGGGCCCTTTGGGCGGCGGCATGCAGGCCCCGGCTTCGTTGCGCCGCTACCTGCCCGGCTGGTTTAAAACCGAGACCATGCGCAACGTAATCAGCCAGTTGCTGGTCACGTTCGACCCCAACGTGCGCCAGTCGTTGCGCCACGCGGCGCTGGTGTTTACCGCCAACCGCGAAACGGACAGCCTAGCCCGGCAATTGGGTGCCCGCCAAACAAAACTGGCAATGAGCGTGGCCTTACCCGCCACCTTTTTTCCGACGCAGTACCCACCGCGGCCGGCGCTAGCGGGCCGGGAGCTGCGGATTTTGTGGCTGGCCCGCTTGTTTCCGCGCAAGGGCCTGCCCCTCGTGCTCGATGCGCTGGCGCAGGTAAACCCGCGGGTGAAGTTTCACCTCGACATCATGGGCGACGGCCCGGTGGGGCCGCTGGTGCCCAGCTGGATTGCGGCGGCCAACTTGCAAGACCGGGTGACCTGGCACGGCCGCGTGCCTTACAGCGCCGTCCGCAACGCCTACCTCAGCCACGACTTGTTTATGCTGTGCAGTTTGCGCGATACGTACGCCGGGCAGTACATGGAGTCGATGGCGCTGGGCTTGCCCATCCTCACCCTCGACCACCACGGCGCCACCGACTTCATTCCCGATGCTGCCGGCATCAAAGTCGCCGTAGAATCGGCTGAGGCAACGACGGCGGCCCTGGCCCGCGCCGTGGAACACCTCTACGACCATCCGGCGGAGTTGGAGCGCCTGGGGCGCAACAGCTTCACTTTCGCCGCGCAGTATTGCTGGCCCAAGCTCGTGGCGGGCTTGCACCAGCAAGCGGCCGCGCTGGCCCCGGAACTAGCCGCCCTAGCGGCTCCCTGTCCTGCCCCAACTGTTGGCAGTCCGGCATTAGTCGCTCCTGAATAAAGTATCATCTTCGCTCCACGACGGCCTTTTTTGCTTGTCTTATGCTCTATGTTGTTATCCCCGTTTTCAACCGCAAACACTTCACCCGGGCGTGTTTGATTTCCCTGCGCCAGCAAACTAGCCAGGCGTTTCGCAGCATCGTGGTGGATGATGGCTCCACGGACGGCACCGATACGATGCTGGCCGAGGAATTTCCGGAGGTGGAAGTGGTAACCGGCGACGGGAACTTGTTCTGGACTGCCGGCGTGAACCTCGGCATCCGGCGGGCGCTGGAGTTGAGCGCTACCCGCGTCATGACCCTCAACAACGACGTGGTAACGCACCCAAGCTTCATGGCCCAGATGCTGGCCGCCGCTGACCGCAACCCTCAGGCCGTGCTGGGCGCGCTGGAACTGGATGCGGCTACCGGCCAGGCCATCTACGGCGGCGAGCGGCTCGACTTCCGCACCAACACCCGCCACGACCTGCTCGTGGAACTGCCCGCCGACCAGCGCCGCCACCTGCAACCCGTCACTTACCTACCCGGCCGCGGCCTGCTTATCCCCAAAGCGGTTATTGATAAAGTCGGCCTCTTCGACGAGAAGCGCCTCCCTCACTACCTCGCCGACTTCGATTACACCAGCGTAGCCCGCCGTGCCGGCTTCCCGGTGTTCATCAACTACGAGGCGCAGCTTAGCACCTACCCCGAAGAAAGCGGCCAGACCCTCACCCGCAAACACCGCAGCCTCAGGGGCTACTACCAACACTTGTTCGGCATCCGCGGCGGCGGCAACATGTTGAATTTCACTTATTTTGCCCTGAAGAATTGTCCGCCGCTTTATCTGCCGTACTTCCTGCTCAATGGCTATGCCCGCCGGCTGGTTGGCTACTTCTTGCACTAGGTGTACTTGCGAAGTGATGAGTTCAAGAGTGGTCTTTCACACTTTCTCATCTTCGCTAGATCAAAGAGGACGGGTTTTTAACCTATTTGTTTTCCAACTGCTTCTATTTTATTGCCTTATAATTTCTCCTGCAAGGCCTCTACGGCACCGGCCAAGTACACTAGGGGTGCATTCCAGTTGATGGCAATTTCGTTGGAGGCATACGAGCACACATCGTCCGCGTAGGCCATATCCGCCGTGGTAAATTGGTATTGACACTTATCCTGTTGGCCGGGGTTGGGGCCGCCCATCAGGAAGCCAGGTAGTGGCGCTTGTACTTTGTCGCCTTCGGACAGCCGATGATGCGGATGCTGCGGGGTCTTGGCACCGTAGCCAGTCACGAAAGAAAACCCTAATGCGTTGCGGCCCAATAAGTAATCCAGATTGGTAAGGGCGTAGTGCAGGTATTTTTGGTTGCCGCTGATTCGGTAGGCCTGAACAAGCGCAATACCTTGGTTGCCCGCGTTGGAGTTGCTGCCCCACGTGAAGTCACGGGCAGTTTTGCCCATTACGGTCTGGTAGGCGCGCGTATCGCTGCCCGCCGCGAGGGAATCGGCTAGCGTCTGGATTTCTTTTTTCGCTTTGGCTACGTCTTTCTGGGCTTTAGCAGGAAGCTTGGAACCCAGTCGGGCCAGGGTGTAGTAACCGAGCGCCCGCACCTGGTTCCAACTCGGCAGCGACAGTGTGCCTTCGGGCAGGAGTTGGATGGCTTGGTAGTACTTGTCTTGTTTGGTGGTGACGTACAATTCAGTGGCCGCCCAACTCCACTCGTCCTGCACGTTCTGGTCGCCGTAGGTGCCGGTGGCTATGGCGGGCTGGAACTGCTTGTTCAGCGCATCTTGCTCGTAATACACTGCCGGATGCGCAATAGCCCAGTCCCAGGCGCGCGTGGAAGCCCGCAAGCAAGAATCGGCCAGGCCTGGTAGCTGCCGGTCGAACTGGCGGAAGATGCGGCTCGACTGCGCCAACACGGCCGCAAAATCGAGAGCGGCGGCGGTGCTTTTCTGCACTACGTAGCGGGGCGTCCGGCACTCGGTGGGCATCACCATGCCGTCGAAGTTGGCGTTGGTGAGTTTGTGGTATACGCCCCCATCGTTGGGGTCTTGCATCGAGAGCATCCACCGCAGATTCCACAACGACTCATCCACAATATCAGGAATGGCGTTGCTGCTTTCCGGAATCTGCGCTTTCAACTGCGCGCCGTACGCCGGGAAATCTTCGTAGAGTGAAAGCAACGTGCTGAGGGTGATGCCGGAGTTGACGATGTACTTGTTGTAGTCGCCGGCATCGTACCACCCCCGAGGCGAGGAAATAACCGTGCCGGCGGGGCGCGCTTTGCTGGCCGCCGAAGGGTGTACCAGCACTTGGTTGTCGGGGTGGCCCAGGGGCCGGTTCCACGCGCCGGCGTAGGTGGCCGGCAACGCCGTGGAAGCCCGCTGATAATAATAGCTCTTCAAAGCGGCCACCGCCAACGGTGCGTGCACGCGCGGTTGAATCTGGAAGGAGTAAGAATAGCCCAGCGTTGGAACAGACAGCACATAGGTACCCGCGGCAGTGAACCCCGAGAAGTCAGCCGTTCGCACCTCCTGGTTTGAAAACTTGTTGCGCCGCTGTTCTCCCAGCTCGCCAGTGAAAACGGTGGTAGCTCGGTCGGGCGTGGTGACGTAAAATTTGCCGGCGGCCGCGCCCACAACCACCGCTACTTTAGGAGCCGCCGGATAAAAACCTATCTGGTTGAGTTTGATGCTCTCCGCTAACTGTTGAGCATAAAGTGGAGAAGTGAAGGCCCCTAAAAAGCTTGAAAAGACAATAGATTTCAGCAGAAAGGTCATGGATTGAAGTTGCTAATTGCGTTCAGAAGTGCGTATTTGCTTGCAGTAGAAGAAGTGCAGTGGATTATTTACCGGCTTTCAATCACCTTAACTTCTTGTGCTGTTGTAGGAGTTTATATAGTCTTCGGTGGACTAATAACGCTGACACAAATAAAAAAGCCGCTTCCAAGCAGCCCCTTGTCCAGCACGTGCTCCATTTTGCCAGTGGATTGAAATTTTCCCCGGCTGGTGAAGTTGCCGTTGGGATAGAGGCTGCCCCCACCTAAGTTCCGCATTGCGCATTCTGACGGGAATTCACTAAGCTGCGTTGAAAGCAATAGCAACAACTCTATTCCAGGGTTGAACTGCACTACTTATCGAAGCTGCCAACCAGAACCAACCTTCCTTCTGGCTTACCGAGCACTTCACGTACTGATCAATTCGTCTGCCACATGGCCAAATCAAACCGCACTTCCATTGCCGATCTAGCCCGGCAATTAGGTATATCTCCTTCCACCGTGTCGCGGGCCCTCGCCGATCATGAGGGCATCAGCGAAGCAACCAAAGACCGGGTTCGGCAACTGGCCCAGGAACTGCACTACCGCCCCAACCAACTCGCGGCGGCCTTGCGCAAAGGCCACAGCAAAACGCTCGGCGTGATTGTACCCCACATCCGGGGCTACTTTTTCCCGGCCGTCATGAACGGCATCGAGAAGATTGCCAGCCGGGCGGGCTTCAACGTGATGATGTGCCAGTCCAACGAGGAATTGCGGCGCGAACAGCAGAACATCGACACTTTGTTGGCCGCGCAGGTAGAAGGGATTCTGGTTTCCCTTTCGGCCACCACCCATAATGAAGTGCAGCATTTCGAGCAGGTCCGGCAGCAGGGCACTCCGCTGGTATTCTTCGACCGGATGGCCGACATGCCGGGCATTTCCGCTGTTGTTCTCGACGATTTTCAAGGGGCTTACCGCGCCGTGACCCACTTAATTGAGCAGGGCTGCACCCGTATTGCTCATTTGGCTGGCCCCCAGCAGCTCAACACCAGCCGCAACCGCTACTTAGGCTACGCGGAAGCCCTCCGTGCCCATGGCCTCCCGGTAAAGGAGCAGTGGGTGTATCACTTACCTGAACTCACGCATGACGCTGGTCGGCAAGCAATGGAACACCTGCTAGCCTTAGACGATGAGCTCGATGCTTTTTTTTCGTCTTATGCCATTCAGACGGTAGGAGCGCTGGAGGTACTTCAGGAGCGAGGGGTGCGCGTACCGCAGGATTTCGCTATGGCTTGCTTCAGCAATGACCCGTTCACCAACATGACGCAGCCCCGCATCACGGTAGTCGATCAGCGGGCCGAGCAGATGGGGGAAACGGCAGTTCAATTGCTGTTGCAGCTCCTTAAGCGGGGCCCTAGCTATACGCCGCCGCCCCTGGTACTAAAGCCCGAATTAATTATCCGGGCGTCGTCGCTGCACAAGGGGCAGTGAGTTTGTCGGCTGGTTTGGCGAGGCAGAGGCGGGCAAAGTCAGCTTGCCCTCTCCTGGCTAAATAGACTCGAATACCGCTGGCTGGCAATTAATAGGAAGGCCGTGCTGCTAGCGTGGCAGAACTATTTGTTGTGGGGCTCGGTAGGCGGAGTGCTGAAGCCGGCTGCGGTGCTTGGCTTAGCGCCCGACTTCTGCTGCTTCGGCGGCAGCCAGAATTTCTTTGGCTTCGGCTAGCAACCGCTCACCCCGGTTGAGGTGCTGGCGCGCAATGAAAGCAAAGAGCACTAGAAACGAGAGGATAGGCAGCACCCAGCCCAGGATAAACCAAAACCAAAACGAGCGGCCATAGCTAGCTGCGCAGTAACCGGTGAGCAGCGGCAGCACTGAATAAGCGCATAAAAATCCAAATCCGGATACGAGCAGGTAGACAGGCATGGCAGCAGCAACTATACGTTCTAAGGTAGGCTTTCCGGCCGCCTATTGCAAGCTAAGCCTGGGTTTTCGTTTACTGATAACTCGAAAAAACGAGGAAAGTTGACGGAAATCGACGGAATCTTGCCAGCCTAAAAACATAATCTTCGTAAGCATTTTTTCGTACTTGCCCGCATAGCCTCTCGCTTCGTCTCTTTCCGCCCTGCCCTTGCCTGTTTTCCAAATCCCCTCTATGTGGGACCACCAAAGCTTATTTCGCGTGTCGGCCCAATTATTTGCCGATGGTATCTTCAATCTGCTCGACCGTAATCTGAAGCCCGAAGTATTTCTGCTAGGGCTGGCCTCGGCCCGCGAAACCGATGAGCCGCAGGCCGTGGTAGTGGAGCCCGCCACCCTGCGCTACTCCCCCACCAACTTCGCGGGCGTCAAGTCCCTGGCGGCGGCTCTGGAGCCCGATGGCCCCCGCGACGTGGTGTATCACCTGCACCCCGACGACCACGACCGATACGAAAAGCTGCGCTGGTACGCCCTGTTGCAGCGCGCTACCGAGCAGACGCTAACCGAACTAACTACTGCTCAGGTTGAAGACCGGGTTAGTTTCTGCTCGGTGCCCATCAGCCTCTACGGGTATCTGGTGGTGATTGTGCTGCAACTCTCGCGCGAGACGTACGAGGCCTACTACACCTTGCCCGTGCTCAGCACCGGCAACCGGCCTACCTCGCTGGTAAATGCTACGGTGCAGGAGTTCTTGCAAGACTGTAGCCGCGCTTTGCGCGAATCCGATACCGACGACGACCGGCCCGTACTCGACCGTGACTACAACGAGGTGCTGCGCGCCGCGGGCCGCAGCTTTATGCTGCGCGTGGCCGCCGGCACGCACGGCCTTTACGATGCCTGCAACGGCGTGGCCGCCCTCCGCCACGAAGGCGACGAAGGCGTGGGCACGATGCTGGTGGCTCGTCGGCATCATCCGGCCATCGTGTCGGTGCTCACGCTGGAAAGCCCGATTCCGCTGCGCGACCACCGCCGCATACGGAAGCTATTGGAGCTAAGCGAAGACCGAACCGCTTTGGTTTCTGATGCCACCGACGTGTTTGGCCTCGGCTACCTCGTGGCCCCCGACGACCAAGCCTACGAGCCCATTTTCACCGTTCATTTCACCCGCCACTACAGCTGGGAACTCACCCACGACAATCAACTCATGATGAAAGTGGTATCGAACACGCCCCGCCTTCCCCAGGGCCGCGTCGATGCTAGCAACTTCGCCAAGGCGGTGCAACGGGTGTTCCCTTACCTCGATGAGGTAGCCATTGATTATCTCTGGGAGCTAACCCAACGGGCCACTTCGCAACCTACCGGCACCATTCTGGTGGTCTCGGAAGGGGCCGCCCAGGAGGCCGCCCGGCTTACCCGCCAGTGCTTTCGCGTGGTTCCCCGCCTGATGACGCCTTCCGTTTTGCGCCTGGTCACCAACATCGACGGCGCCGTGCTCATCGAGCCCAACGGCAACTGCTACGCCATCGGCGCCATTCTCGATGGCCTCGCCACAGAAAAAGGCGACTCTTCCCGCGGCTCGCGCTACAACTCGGCCTTGCGCTATGTGGAAAGCAGCCATTATCCTTGCCTGGCCGTGGTAGTGAGCGAAGACGGCCTCATCGACTTACTCCCACCACGGCGGTAAGACGACAAGCTTGGTGTTTTATCAGGGAAAGATTCACATCAACCATCTGCTCCCTAACAAAGGAAGAACCTGCTTATGTAGGCAGGTTCTTCCTTTGTTAGGGAGCAGTGCTTTTAAACAACTTTCTTTCCTTGCCACTTAGCCATTCACGCTGCCCATCATCTGCTCGGGGTAGCGCTGGCCGGCGGCCACGTTCTTAGGAGCTATTTCGTCGAGTTGGTGTAGTTCATCGGAGCTTAGCTGCACGTCGAGCGCGCCCACGTTTTCCTCTAGGTACGGCACGCGCTTGGTGCCGGGAATGGGCACGACATCGTCGCCCTGGGCGAGCACCCACGCCAAGGCGAGCTGGCCGGGCGTGCAATTCTTTTGGACGGCTAGCTCCTTGATACGGGCTACCAGATCGAGGTTCTTTTGAAAATTCTCGCCCTGAAAGCGGGGCGTGTGACGGCGGTAGTCGTCGGGAGCCAGGTCCTCGAAGCGCTGGATCTGGCCGGTGAGGAAACCCCGGCCCAGCGGCGAATACGGCACGAAACCAATGCCTAGCTCGCGGCAAGTTTCGAGTACCTCGTCTTCGGGGTCACGGCTCCAGAGCGAATACTCGCTTTGCAGAGCGGCAATGGGGTGCACGGAACTGGCGCGGCGCAACGTGCCCGCTGCGGCTTCGGAGAGGCCCAGGTACCGCACCTTGCCTTCCTGCACCAAATCTGCCATCGCCCCTACCGTTTCCTCGATGGGCGTATTGGGGTCGACGCGGTGCTGATAGTACAGGTCGATATGATCGGTGCCGAGGCGCTTCAGACTGGCCTCGCAGGCCTGCCGTACGTATGCGGGCGTACCGCTAATGCCACGTACGGACGGGTTACTAGGGTCGCGGAGGATGCCGAATTTAGTGGCTATGGTTACTTGGTTGCGTCGGTCGCGGAAGGCTTTGCCTACCAGTTCCTCGTTTTTGAAGGGGCCATACATGTCGGCCGTATCAAAGAACGTAACGCCCAGGTCGGTGGCCCGGTGCAGGGTACGGATGCTTTCGGTATCGTCGGGCTGGCCATAGAAATCGGACATGCCCATGCAGCCGAGGCCGAGGGCAGAAACCGTGAGGCCGGAACGGCCAAGCGTGCGGGTTTGCATAATGGTTGTGAGATGAAGGGTTTCCCGCACAGAAACGTAGCGCGGGCGCGGAGGTTGGCGGCCGGCGGCCAGCGTTGCGTCACAAAACAAGCGCTGCCAACCTCCGCGCCCGCGCTACGTTTCTGTGCGGGAAGCCACAGGAAACCCACACCGCACCATGTCGACGCCCAAACCCACTTTCGATACCGATGCCCGCCTGCGCTGGGTGGAAAGCATTTCCCGCCTTATGGACAGCCAGTTCCGCGTGCCTGGTACCACCTGGCGCTTCGGCCTCGACCCTATCATGAGCTTGATACCCGTCGTGGGGGGCATTCCTTCCTTGGCCGTATCGGGCATTCTGATTCTGACCATGATGCGCCACGGTGCCAGCGGCAACCTAGTGGTGCGTATGGCTATCAACGTGCTGCTCGACACCATCATGGGTGCGATTCCCATCATCGGCAACATCTTCGATTTTGCCTATAAAGCCAACGACAAAAACGTGCGCCTGCTCCGCGCCCACTATGCCGAAGGCAAGTACCAAGGCAGCGGCAAAGGCTTGTTCGCCTTGGTAGCTGTTGTGTTTATAGGGCTAGCAGGAGCTGTTTTGTGGGGTGGTATCGAGCTGTTTTCGTGGCTGTTTCATCAAGCGCAAGGTTGGTTCTAACCACGCACGGCTGGAAGGAACGGGGCCCCTCAGAACTGGAATCCCAGGCGCACCACGGTCATGTTCTCGTTGCGGGAGAGGCCATACGTGCCCACGAGTACAACCCGGCGAAACGGCTCCACCCACAAACCCCCACCATAGCCGTTGTGCCACGTATCGGATTTCTCGCCATCAATCCACACCCGGCCTACGTCGTGGAAGCCAAGCACCCCAATTTTCATTGACACCAGCAGCGTGTTCAGCGTTCCGAGATACGCTCTGAATTCCAGGTTGTTGTAGATGCTGTTCTCGCCCGCAAACCGCGTACGGCGGTAGCCGCGCAAGTTGGAAAGACCACCGAGAGTTGCCGCTTGATAGAACTCGTAGTCGCTGAAGTTGAGCGTGCCGCCAACGCGGGCTGCCAAGGTTAAACCAGGCCAAACGGCAGGCGTCCAGTACCCCGCCGCTTCCGACGTAAGCTGCGAGAGGTCCTGGGCCATGCTGCTCACTCCCCGCAGGCCCGTGTATTCCGTGGTCCAAAACACGCCTTTGGTAGGGCGCCAGTCGTTGTTGCGCGTGTCAAAAACATAACCGGCCTTCAAGCCGGCGTAGTGCCGGGCTTTGAACATCGTGGCCATGAGGCCGTTTTCCTCGGCCATCTGTTCAACAAACCGCCCCCGGGTCTGCTCTACCCGCACCCGCTGGTACGTGGGGCCGGCGTAAAACTGATGCAACCCGATCCGGCGGCGCAACAGGGCTTGCAACGCCACGTTGTTGTAGCGGACTCGGTAATAGCGGATGCCAGCCGCCTTATCGAAGCGGGTTTCGTTGCCGAAGCCGAAAAAGTTGCGCACGTAGTTCGGGGCCTGCAAATCGGCCCGAACCACTAAATCGAGCTTTCTCGTTATTTGATTGAAGTCGCCGGCGTAGCGAAAACTGTAGGCGCGGGTGCCAAGCGCCACGTTGGCCTGTAGGCGGTGCACCGCGGCCCAGGGCGCTTTGCGAAAGCCTGGCTGGCGTATTTCCACCCCGGCACCCAGAAACAGCCCATCGTCGGGGTTATAGGCCCAGGGCAAGAGCGGGCCCACATACCCATAGCGAAACGCTTGACGGTTGTAGCTGTTGACCAGCGAATCCGCGGAGGTTCGGTCCCGACTTTCCGAGTTAAGCTGCAACTCATTGCCGGTGGGCGTATCGTACACCAGGGTGTGCCGGCCCAGGCCCGTTACGCGGGAACGGTCGATGAGCACGTCTTCGCCCTCGCCCCCAATCAGGCGGATAGTGGGGCTTTTGTCTACCTCCCCGCTTACCTCCATTTTGTCGGGGCCACCGTAGCCATACAAGCGAATTTCCTGGGTTTCGCCGGTCAGAAAGGTGCGCTCATAAAAGGGCGTTCCCGTCGCTTCACCACTGGCCGCCAAGGCGTATATCCTAACGCGGGTTTGAGCATCGTCTAGCCGTTCGATTTGAAAGTATTCGGGTTGGTTGCTGCCCGTGACGTCCACCTCGCGGGTCAGAAACCGGTAATACTGCTCGGCGTAGGTTGGCAAAGCATCCCGGTTGGCTTTCAGATTGGCCACGATAGTCGGGCCGGACAACTGGTAGATGGAGTCGGGTAGCTGGCGAATGGCCTTATCGATGACGTCGTCGGTGAGGCGGGTTTGCATCTCCCGCGCCACGGTCACCCACTCTTCCCGCGTGGGCTTGGTTAGGAAAGAACGGTCGAAATACCGGGCGCTAAACATGAACGTATTCACGTTGCGCATCGAGCCATCAAACCCCTGCACGGCGGGCACGGCCCAGTTGCGGCTCGCCAGGTTGGGCAGCAAACCCTGATTCACGAAAAAGGCCTGGTCCCGGTCGCGGGGCACGGCGCGCAACAGCAGGCCGCCCGTGGGCTGGGCGTACGCCAGCCACCGCCATTGGTCTTCGTGTCGGTCGAAGTCAGCCACCATTACATCGAACAGCCGGGCCCGCACCAATTCGTGCTGATCGACTTGGTTTTTCGAATCGGTGCGCAGCAGTTCGAGCACCTTGTCGGTGCTGTAGTTTTTTTCCAGCGTGCGCCCCGTAAACGAAGCGGGCACTTGCGGGTCGCGCTCCTCAAGAATAGCCAGTGTGTTGGCGAATAGCAGTTTAAACTCGCCCAGCCGTTCATCATCGGGCACGTACACGAGTTCGGGATTGGTGTGGCCCACTCCGGCAGCTTCGGCCAAAATCGGAATGGTTAGCGCGGCATACGGATGCGCCGCCGACACCTGATCCTGTACCACCTTCGCCGCCAACGTATTGCGTAGTTCCTCGCTCAGGACTTGCTCGGTGTTCTTCTCGATTGACCGCAACACGTATTCGCGGCCGTTGGCGGCCCGCAAACGCAACGTCTTGGTTTGCTTGCCGCCTCCTTGCTTGAGCGGCTGCAAGCCTCCCTGGGAAGTGCTTAGGTTCAAAACTGGTACGCGAACCTGTTTCTGCCACTCCTGCCGGTAGTTCCGGCCTAAAAGCCAGGTTTTGAATTTGCCTGCCTGATACTGCTGGCTGGCTTTCACTACCACACTTTCCTGCTGCTTGAACGGCAACGGGCTCTGCTGCGCGGCCGGCGCAGGCACGGAAGAGGTGGCAATGGAGGGAGAAGTGGTGGGAGTTTGAGCGAGAGCGACCGAGATAGTTTCAACGCCAAGCACAGTAACAAGTAAAAGTATCCGCATAGTTTGCTGAGTTTAGAAGGAAGGCATAATTCTTTCAGTGAAGCCGCCACCTAAGTAGCTGGCGTGAAGAACATTCTCTTTACCGCTGGGCCACAGACGACGGCAACTGGCGGGTATTCCACGAAACATGGGCGTGCATTAGTGGCCTAATTAACGGCGCAACAGCATTTCGCACAGTGATTAAAACCACCGTTTTGGGCCGAGGAAGTTTCTGCTTCTCGATGCGCTCCACGACCCCAGTGAAGGTGCGGCCGGGCATTTCGGCAACCCGAACTAGCACCGGGTCGCAGACGCGGACGGAACGCCCAACCTGCGGCGATACTGCCAGGGGCACCTGCACCTGAGACACGTCTTGCAGCGTAGCCACGCACGTACTCGGCCGCAGCCGGTAGCCAACCTCTACATTTCTCTTCACCAAGAACCCGGAACGCGGGGCTAGCAAGTAGTTCCGGCTGAACTTGCCGGAACGGGAGTCGCTTTCAAGGAATTTCAACAGAATCTGTCGGCCCCGAACGTAGTCGCCGTCGGCAAAGAACACTTCCCTCACCCAGCCGTGCCCAGGTGCCATCAAGGGTAGAGTACGAATGGCTTCCACAGTGCCTTTGGTAGTTACCAAGCCGTTGTTTGAACGGTGGCTTTTCGCCGGCCCAAAAGCTGTTGATAACGCAATAGAAGCATTCTGGTGCTGGTACTGGGCTCTTAGCGGATACCTCAAGGCGGCCCCGAACAGAATGGAAGAAGCAAAGAAAGAGAGGAAAATTAAACCCATAAAATCCTCGATTGGGCATGTAACAAATCGTCTTCACCACCAACAGCCACAACTCTTTCGCACACTTTTTCGGCGCATTCGTTTGAACGCGCTGCTAGCATTCAGCCGTAAGGTGCAGGCTCCCCCACTATTCAAGGAGCGGGGACGCGCAGGAGAATATCGTATATTAAAGATACTTAAAATCTAATTTTATATCAAATATATGCTACCAAAAAGTTAGCTGTATTTTCAAAAATTACGTACCAGTGCCGCTCGCTCGAAATACAGAGGCTTTTAGGTGGTCTCACGCATGGTTTCGCGTGCAGAACGAGGAGTAATACCTTAGTTCCTACAAGGTCCTCATGACTGAGCATGGTACCAGAGGGCAACGATTAATCCAATCCCGGCAACAACTGCCATGAGCACGTAAATAACTCGGTTCTGACGGGGCTCTATCTCGTTCTGTTTCATGCTAATAAGTAGCCAAGTTCACTGTATGCCTAACGCGGTTTAGGGTCAGGGGTTAAACCAACAGCAAGACTTTGTTTTTCTGCTCTTGCAAATCGTGTAGCCGCAGGCCCATTGCCAGAGGTTGACTTGCTTGTCTGCCCCTTCACGCATGCTCTGATTAGCAGAAACCGTAACGCACTACCAGCTACCTTTGCGGATGTGAAAAAGCTTTGCTTGTTACTCTTACTGCCCCTACTCATCGGTCTGCCCGCCTGCCTCTCATTGCAGAGCGACGAGCAAAAAGCCGAAGCCGCCGAAAAAGCCATGCTGGCCAAGCACGACGAACTGATGGCCCAAATGGACCAGCTTACCGTCCTGCGGCAGCAAATCCAGAAAACGCCCGGCCCCGATACAGTAGCCGCCGGGCGCCAGCGCCGGGCGCTACTCGCCGCCGATGCCGCTATGCTGAATTGGATGCACCGCTACCGCAAGCCCGCCGACACCGTGGCCGTAGCCCGACGCCTCGATTACTTTGCGGGTCAACAGAAAAAAATCGATTCGGTGGCGAGCCTGTTTCGCACTAGTATCAACTCGGCGCGGTTATTAGTGCAGACCGCGGAAACAACTACAACTACCGCTCAATAACGCAATGCTGTTACCTTTTTCTCGTATGCAGGCGGCCTTGGCAACTTTACTAGTAGCCGTTAGCTTCCACTTGTTTAGCTGCTCCCATACCCCCAGCCAAGCCACCGAAGACCGCCTACCTATTCTGGGCATCAAGCACAAGCTGCCCACCAGCCCCTCCGACACGCTGCCCGACTCCATACCGGCCTTCACCCTTACCAACCAGGACGGGCAGACGATTACCAACCAAACGTTTGCCGGTAAGGTCTACGTCACCGACTTCTTTTTTGCCACCTGCCCGAGCATCTGCCCCAAGATGCAAAGCGAGTTGCTGCGGGTATACGAGGCCAACAAGAACAACCCCAACGTGCTGTTCCTGAGCCACACCATCGACCCCGCCCACGACTCTATTCCGGTGCTGCGCGACTACGCTCAGCGCCTGGGCATTCAGGACGCCTCGCGCTGGCACTTCGCCACGGCCCCCCACGACACCATTTTCGCGTTAGCCCGCGCCTATATGACGGGCGCGGAAGTGGATAAGGGCGTGGAGGGAGGCTATGCGCACAGCGGCACGTTTGCCCTCGTTGACTCGAAACGCCGGGTTCGGGGCGTGTACGACGGAATGGAAAAATCGCAGGTAGATCTGCTGATCCAAGATTTGCCGATACTGTTGAAGGAAGAGGCCGAAGCCCGGCAAACGGCCGCCAAATGAGCCAGCCGTTGCCCCTGCTGCTTCGCCTAAGTGCCGTGCTGGCCGCTGGGCTGCTGTTTTCGGTGGGTACTACGGGCTGCTTTTCCAACAAGCAGAACGAGGGCGCTCAACTCTACCAAGCGCACTGCTCCAGCTGCCATGGCGAGCAGGGCCAGGGTTTGCGCCGGCTTATTCCGCCCGTCGCTGCTTCCGACTACGTAGCCACCCACCGCTCCGACCTGCCCTGCCTGATCCGCAACGGGCAGAACGGTCCGTTGGTGGTGAATGGTATTGAGTACAACCAAGTGATGCCGGGCCACAAGCAAGACCTGACCGACGCCGAAATCACCAACCTGCTGAACTTCGTGCAGCAGAGCTGGGGCAACAAAAACGAGCTTTATACCATCCGGGAGGTAACCGAGCTGCTGGGTCCGTGCAACGGTAGCATTATCCGTTAATAATCAGCTTGATAAAGGAGCGCTACCCAGTAAAAGAGCTTATCTATAACGCGAACTGCTGCCGCTCGTTACTAGGTAACGGGAATTGAGTGGCGGCTTGCCAACACGGCCGTTCTGGTTGAACAGCAGCCGATTGGTAGTCAGAAGTTTACTACTGTATCTTGCTTTCAGTACAGTTTGCCCCGGCTGCGGGTATGCATCTTCCCACAATCTTAAGTAGCTTGCACCTTCACTTTTCATATTTATATGGGTCTGTTTGATTTCCTGAAAAAGAAGCCTGAAGCGCCAATAACCCCACCGGCTGCGGCTCCTGATGCTACTTCCGCGCCTGCCCCCGCGCCCACCGGCCCCCGCTATAAAGGCGCCAACTATACGCTACCGACCCCCGAGCAGCAGGCCCCGCCTATACCGCCCATGCCGCTCATTCCGGAGCCGGCGTACGGGCAGCCGCCCCAGCCCAATTTTCCTTATCCGCCCACCAACGTGCTAGAGGAGTTGTTGATGCGCGCCGCCAACGAGCCCAACATCCGCCCGGCCTTCTACCAAGCGCTGCTCCACGAAGATGTGCTGGCCGTTACGCTGCCCAAAGAAGGTGACGCGGGAGGCGAGGTGCCCCTCACGCCCGGCATGGAGATTCAGCTGCAAGTATTGAACGACGGCAAAATTCCGCTCTTCACGTCGGTGGAACGCGTATTTGAAGGCGGCCTTGCCCCCGAGGGCATCTCCTACATTCGGGTACGGGGCCAAGACTTGCTCCAGATGGTACAAGCCACCGATTGCGTGCTCAATCCGTTCTCGCCGTCCGGCAAGCTGCTGACCAGCCAAGAAATGCAGGATCTGCTCGCCAGCGACTTGATGGCGCCCCCCGCCGAAGGCCCAGGTCAGGTGCCCGTGCAGGTAGGTCCGCCCGCCGAGCCGCCAACGGTGCTACTCGATGCCTTGCGCGCCTACTGTGTCACCCGCCCCTTCATCGAGCAGGCTTATCTAGCGGAACTGCGCATCGAAAACAGCCAGGAGCCACCCCGCGTCTTACTAGCCTTCCTCACCGACGAGCAGCAAGCTGATTTCTTGCAGGAGTTAGGCCCCGTTATTGAAGGCCGCATCGAAGGCTACCAGTTCGTGGACATGATGGTGCTGAACCCGGCCGCCGATGAGCCCCTAAACCAGTATTTCAACCAGCAAGAGCCCTTCTACCAGAGATAAGGTGATGGGTGAGAAATGCCGTTGCAAGCACGGCAGCCCGCTAACAAAACAAGCCCCCGACACGCATGTGTCGAGGGCTTGTTTGATTTTCAAGGCTTTGCGCAGTTAAATAGTCACTTCCCTATAAGGACAATTTATACTTCCGCAGCCTCTCTCTTTTTCGTTTGCCGCGCCAACAGCCAGCGGAATACGGGCCGCAAGCCAAAATTCAATAAAAGTCCGAGCGGGACGGCGGCTACGGCCCAAATCAGCATGGCACCGGCGCACGCCTGCCACAGTAAATGCACGGCATCGCGCCAGTTGTTGGCAATCAAGTGTTGTAGCTGCTCTAAGCTCAACTCAGGACCGGTACTGTCGCCCAGCAGCTGAGCCCCGAGGCGCATCAACGGAATAATAAGTAGCAGTTGCACAGGGCTAAGCAAGTGGCTGATCAGCAGTAGCGCCGCTACGTTCAGGCGCAAGCGCACCGCCGCTGCCGTGCCCATCAGGGTGGTGATGCCCATCACGGGTACTAACCCGAACACAATGCCTAGCGCCATGGTCAGCGCCAGTTGTTTGGGCGTAAGACCCTGCTTGAGAATATCAAGCACAGGTTCAACTAGGCGCCGTCGCCACCAGCTAGTTGAAGCAGGCGGCTGCGGAGGCCGCGAAACGGGTGAAGAGGAAGAAGTCACAGGCAAGCAGGAAACGAAGATGCGGAGGAAACAGGGCAAGGGCGTTATCTTCGCACCTTGCGCCGCCGGCCATTGCGCCGCAAGTAGTACGCAAGGCTGATGACAAAAGTACACGGGCCGCACCCAACCCGCCGCCAGAATCTTACGACCACCCTGATTTTGCTCCGGCGCGCGGCGCGGGAGCTGATTGCGAACGACCCTTTGCGTTTGGGCGCAGCCACGGCCTTTTTCACCACATTTGCCCTCCCGCCCATCGTGCTTATTCTGGTGCAGGTATTGGGGTCGGTGTATTCCACTTCGGCTGTGCGGGCGCTGCTGCTATCCAAACTCTCCAACCTGCTGGGGTCTTCGGCTGCCGATTTGGTGGACGAGATTTTGCAAAACGTGACCAACGTGCAGCGCAGCCGCCTGCTTACCTGGCTCGGCT
The DNA here is from genome assembly GCF_964242765.1 of uncultured Hymenobacter sp. Classification (NCBI taxonomy): domain Bacteria; kingdom Pseudomonadati; phylum Bacteroidota; class Cytophagia; order Cytophagales; family Hymenobacteraceae; genus Hymenobacter; species uncultured Hymenobacter sp. The sequence continues at coordinate 107,028 of NZ_CAXTBM010000006.1, read as the reverse complement.
TTATTTTTCTGCTCTTCATTGCCACCACGCTTTTCGTCGTGATTCAGCACTCGCTCAACCAGCTCTGGCAGATTCGGCCGCGGCGCGGGGGCGGCCGCTTCGATAAGGCCTTGCACGAGCGGGCCCGTTCTTTAGGCGTACTCGTAGCAACCGGTTTGCTCTCGTTGCTAACCTTCCTGACCGACGCCGTCATTGCCTTCGTAACCGATTACATCCGCGACTTCGACACCAATGTGGGCTATTACCTGTTCATCGGCATCAGTCAGCTCACGTCCCTGCTGATTTTAGCGGCTTGGTTCGGCGTCACATTTCGGAACCTAAGCAGCGCCAAGGTACCGTGGCGAGCCGTAATCCGCGGTGCGGCTCTAACCGCCATCCTCATCGACTTAGGCGAATTTGTGCTAGGCAGGCTGTTGGTACAAAGCAACTTAGGGCCTATTTATGGCGCAGCCTCCAGCGTTGTGTTGGTGTTGTTGTTCGTGTTCTACTCGGCCATGATCTTCTACTTTGGGGCCTGCTTCACCAAGGCCTATGCGCACTACGCGGGCATAGACATAAAGCCCAAAAAATCGGCCGTGCGGTATCGGCTGGTGGATATCGAAGAGTAACTGAAGTAGAGTAAGGGACAAAGCAGGTATCCTTGCGAGGCACGAAGCAATCCGCCCTTTAATGCTCTAAGCTCAATCATGCGACAAGCCCTTGTTACCAATGAGGTAGTAAGGGCTTGTCTGTTTAGAGCAGGTCAATCTTCGGGAGGAAGGATTGCTTCGTGCCTCGCAAGGACAGAACGGCTTACTCCCTTCCTCTGCTCACTTACTCTCGGCTCCACGCCTGGCAAGCTTCCATGCAGGCTTTGCAGGCCGCGGCGCACTGCTGGCAGTGGGTGTCGTTGTGCTTGGCGCACTCGTTGTAACAGAGCTGGCACAACTCGATGCACTCGCGCATGATGTGTTTGGCGTGGGCGGAACCACGGGCCACAAAGCGGGCCGTGAGGGCGCAGATGTCGGCGCAGTCCCGGTCGAGCAGAATGCAGCCTACCATGTGCTTGACGTGTTCCTCGTGCAAGCAAGAGGTAGCACAGTTCTCGCAAGCCACTACGCAGCGGTTTAAAGCGTCGAGAACGGTTTGGTTTTCGGTGGTTGATGGCGCGGACTGTTGCATCGGTGAAAAGCTAAGATGAAACCAATACGATAACCTGTTGTACGCACGCCTAATGACTGCGGCCGGGCGGGATTTACTTGAAAAAAGGCACGATTTCCGTCCGGTTGTGGTTACATTCAGCTTTCAACTCCTACTCTACCGTCGTATTTTTACCGGATGTTATTTGCTGCCGAACCCCTCGCTCCTACGCTCGATTCTGCTCGCCGCGTCCTCAAGAAATACTATGGCTACGATACCTTCCGGCCCATGCAGGAAGATATCATCCAGAGCATTCTGAGCGGGCGCGACACGGTAGTGCTCATGCCGACGGGCGGCGGCAAATCGGTTTGTTTTCAGATTCCGGCCGTGGTTAGTGAGGGCGTTTGCGTGGTGGTTTCGCCGCTGATTGCCTTGATGAAAGACCAAGTGGAAGCGCTGAAAGCCAACGGTATATCGGCGGCTTACATCAACAGTAGCATCGGACAGAGCGAGCAAAACGCCATCTGCTCGGACTGCGCCAATGGCTACCTGAAACTCCTCTACGTTTCGCCCGAGAAGCTGTTGTCGCCGGGCTTTCTACAGTTTTTGCAGCGCCTGCGCGTGAGCATGTTTGCTATTGACGAGGCGCACTGCATCTCGTCGTGGGGCCACGATTTCCGGCCCGAGTACACGCAATTGCGGGTGCTGCGCGACCAGTTCCCGAACACGCCCATCATTGCCCTCACCGCCACCGCCGACCGCCTCACCCAGCGCGACATCCAGAAGCAACTGCGTTTGCACGAGCCGCAGGTGTTCCTTTCCAGCTTCGATCGGCCCAACCTCAACCTTATTGTGCGGCCCGGCCAGGACCGCGTAGGCGGCATCCTTGACTTTATCGAGCGCCACCCCGGCGAGTCGGGCATCGTGTATTGCCTCTCGCGCAAGCAGTGCGAAACGCTGACCCAGAAGCTACAGGCGAAAAAAATCAAGGCCGGCTTCTACCACGCCGGTATGACGCCCAACCAGCGCGCCACCGTGCAGGAAGGTTTCCTGAAAGACGACTTGCAGGTAATTGTGGCCACCATCGCCTTTGGCATGGGCATCGACAAGAGCAACGTGCGGTGGGTGATGCACTACAACCTGCCCAAGAACATCGAAGGCTACTACCAAGAGATTGGGCGCGGCGGGCGCGACGGTTCGCCGGCTACGGCGGTGCTGTTTTACAGCTTCGCCGACGTGTTGCAGTTGCGCGAGATGCTCACCAAGGAAAACCCGCAGCTCACCCAGCTCAACCTCACCAAATTAGAGCGCATGCAGCAGTTTGCGGAAGCCGCCAGTTGCCGCCGCAAAATTCTGCTCCACTACTTCGGCGAAACGCTTACCCAGGACTGCGGCAACTGCGACATCTGCCGCAACCCACCCATCACCTTCGACGGGTCCCTGATTGCCCAGAAAGCACTTTCGGCCGTGGTTCGTATGCGCGAAAGAGCTAGCATTGGCCTGCTGATCGACGTGCTACGCGGCATGCGCAACCAAGCCGTGCTAAGCGGTGGCTACGACCAAATCAAAACATACGGCGCCGGCTCCGACCTCCCCTACCTCGACTGGTACAGCTACATCCACCAGATGCTGAACGACGGGTTGCTCTACATTGCGTATGAGGAAGGCTACGCCCTGAAAATCACCGAACTAGGCCGTGACGTGTTACAAGGCCAGCGGCCTTTGGCCCTTAAAAAGTTTCAACCCGCCGAGAAAGCCGAAAAAACTAAACGGGGCCGCAAAGCAGCCCCCGAAGCGGCGGCGCCCGCCTCGCGCGAAGTGCAGCTCTTCGAAGCCCTGCGCGCCCTACGCAAGCGTATTGCCGACGAGCAAAATGTGCCACCGTACGTCATCTTCACCGATGCTACGTTGCAGGAAATGGCTACTGAGCGGCCGGTTTCGCGCGTGGCTATGTTGGGCGTTTCGGGCGTGGGCATGAAGAAGTTTGAAACTTATGGCGAGCTATTCATCAAGGAAATCTTGGCCCACGGTGGTAACCCCGCCGAGCTAGACGACACCGACGAAATGCTTGGCAGCCTCGATGCTGACGATCCGGGCATGCCCCGTGCGCCTCGCAAACGCGAAACCAACACCAGTTCCGGCAGCACCATGGATACCACGTTTCAACTCCATCGCATGGGGTTGAGTGTGGATGCCATTGCCGAGCGTCGCGGTTTAACGGCGTCCACGGTGCAAACCCACCTCACCAACGCCTACGCCAACGGCGGCGACCTGCGCATCACCGACTTCCTGACTTCCAATGAGCTAGCTGAAATTCAGACCGCCCAAGCGCAGCTCGGCGGTAGTCCCATGCTCCGTGACCTATTCGACCACCTGCGCGAGAAGTACGACTACTTCAAGCTCCGCCTGGCCTCGCTGTATTTCAAGAAACTGCGCGGGGAGTAGCTGGTGTTCATTCGATAAATGGGATTATACTTGAGCCCGGCAACTTGAGTTTGTCGAGGAATCTGTCATTCCCTTGCATCACTGTTATTTATCTGCCGCGGGAAGAACGCTGCGGCCGGCAGGGGGTAGATCAAGCAAGACAATCTTCTAGAAACACAGCGGTAGCGAAGCCAAAAATAATTAGCAAAAAATTTCAGCTAATTGAATTAGTATTCTCGTATCAGGGTTCGTACTTTCACGAGCCGGTAACTATCTACCGATGAAGCCTTTTTCCGGCTCCCCTGCGCTATGATCAATACCAATCTAAAATTCTGGCGGCGTGAACTGGCCCTCACACAGGCCCAGATGGCCGAAAAGCTAGGTATCAAACGCTCCTTGGTGGGCGCCTACGAAGAAGGGCGTGCCGAGCCCAAGCTGACTACTCTCGTTAACATGGCCCGCCTGTTCGGCATCACGCTGGACGCCTTAGTAACCACTGACTTTAGCAAAAAGAAGAACGCCAAAGCGGCGCTGCTTCAGCTTCAGCCTGCTACCACTGAGCCGACCCGCCCGGGCGGTGGCAATGGCCTGCGCATCTTGGCGCTTACGGTAGACAAAGAACAGAACGAGAACATCGAGTTGGTGCCCCAAAAGGCCGCGGCCGGTTATCTCAACGGTTACGCCGACCCCGAATACTTAGAGGAGCTACCCAAGTTCCGGCTCCCGATGCTTGGCACGGGCGGCACCTACCGCGCCTTCGAAATCAGTGGCGACTCCATGCTGCCCATTGCCAGCGGCACCGTAATTGTTGGCCGCTACGTAGACGACTGGATGACGCTGAAAGACGGCACGCCTTGCATCGTGGTTAGCTCCAAGGAAGGTATTGTGTTTAAGCGCGTTTTCAACCGCCTCAAGGAAGGCGCGATGCTGGCCCTGCACTCCGACAACCCCCTGTATTCGCCCTACGAAATCGACGTGGAAGATGTGGTGGAAATTTGGGAAGCTAAAGCCTACATCAGCAGCACTTTCCCTATTGCCGACCTTTCACTGAACCGCCTCGCCAGCATCGTGCTGGACTTGCAGCAGCAGGTTTCTACGATGCGCAAGGCGTAGCGGCCTGTGTTGTCTTTGTAAAGAGGCCACATGCCAGCAGTTGCTACCTTGAAGTAGAGAACTATCTAAACGAATAAGCCCTTGATGTGCAAGCATCAAGGGCTTATTCGTTTAGAGCTTTACATAGCTTGCTTTGCTAGGGCAGGGCTGTTAGTACCACCAGCGGCACACGCCAAAGCTTACGCTGTTAATCAACTTCCAGCGGTTGGGCTGCGTAAGGGAGCACACAACTCAACCCTCTCCTGCCATGATTAAGCTTGTTCCTGCTACCGCTCGTCACCATGCTGCGCCAGTAGCGTGGCTCAATAGCTTCTTTCTCTTCAGCTTCGCCGACTACCACGACCCGCAGAACGTGCAATTCGGCCCGCTACGCGTCTTCAACGATGATACTGTGCAAGCGCAATCTGGCTTCCCGCAGCATCCGCACTCGGAAATGGAAATCGTGACGCTGGTGCTGGAAGGCGAACTGTACCACGAGGATACGATGGGCAACAAAGCCACCATCAAAAAAGGTGACGTGCAACGTATGACGGCTGGTACCGGTCTGGCCCACTCTGAGTACAACCGCACTGACAAGGTCTTGCACCTCTACCAACTCTGGTTTATTTCCAACCAAAAGAGCTTGGCTCCTAGCTTCGAGCAGAAAGATTTGAATTTTTTAGATACCAAAAATGAATTAGTACCCCTGGTGTCAGGCCAAAAAGTGCTGGAGGATGTTGTGTATATGAACTCCAACACGACTATCTACTGGTGCAATTTGCGCGAGGACAAAACGGTCACCTTCAAAACTTTCCCCATCCGCAACACCTTCATTTACGTGAAAGAAGGTTCGCTCTTCATCAACGGCGTCGATATTGGCCCCAATGACCAAGTGCGTTCCACGGATGAGCATGTGCTGGAAATCCGGGCTTCCAAGGATGCTCAGTTTATATTGATTGATTTGCCGGCCGATGAGGCGAATTACTAACGCGTAGTGCTGTTCGTAACGAAAGTGCTTTTAACCATCGAGAAGTTGGGTATATAACCCGACTTCTCGATGGTTAAAAGCACTGCTAATTTCTACTTAGTAGCATCTGTTGCTGGCGGCTTGAACACGTAGCGGAAGGCTTTGAGAGCGGCAGGATGATAGATGGTTTGATGTGTTTCGGCGGGCATTGGTTCGTAGTGCCAACTGATGACGGGTTTTGCGGTGGCTTGTAGTATTTCAGCAAGTCGGCGACCTGCGTCGGCAATTTCGGGCTCACTGCTTGTAGCCACATACAGCGTTTTAACTGGGCCAGTATAAGCTCGCAGAAAGCTACTGGCCTGTTGTACTAGTTGCTCGTTGTTCCACCAAAGGCTAGGGTCGAAAGTCAGGTAGGTATCAAACAAGTCGGGCTCTTGCAGCAGCGTCTCCACGACAAACAAACCAGCCAAGGATTCGCCCACAATGGCCGTTTCGGTTGTAGTACGGTAGCGCTTCCGAATCTGTGGCATCAGTTCCTGGCGAATGAACCGACGGAAAGCGGCCGAGCCCCCCACGCGGGGCGCAATCTTTTTGTCTTTCTCGCTCGTCGTTGGGCCCGTCAGGTCACGCCGCCGTTCGGTGTTCTCAATTCCGACCAAGATGAAAGGGCGCATGGTACCATTGCCAACCAGCACCTGCAGGAGCCCCGCAACGTGCAAGAAGTCTTCGGTCATGCCGCCATCAGGCATATACAGCACCGGGAGCTGCACCGTAGAAGACTCGGTATAAGCAGGCGGATAGTACACGTTGATACGCCGGGTTTCACCCAACACCTTGGACTCCAGCGCGAAGGTGTTGCCGATGGTAAGAGAAGCGGCGTCTTTGCTTTGCGCCCGTACCAGCCTGTTTTCAGCGGCGCCAAGCAGAAACAGAAGAACCAGCACCTGTCTTAGTGAATTACAACTAGTGCCCATCCTCCTGATTTCAAAGTGATAAACTCAATTTCCCGTTCTGTGTTAAGCTCTACCCAACTTGTCATTCCGACGACGGAGGAATCTGAATAAAATCGCTGAACTACTTTAACTCAGATTTCTCCTTCGCCGGAATGACAAGTTGGGTAGGCGCTCTATCACATGGTGTACTTTCGGCCTTTGTTCTGCTCTTTCAAATAAGCCATTAGGGGCTGGAAGTATTCCACCATGGCGCGGGCGGAGAGGTCTTCACCGGTCTTCTCTTTAAGCACTGCTTGCCAGTCTTTGCTGGCACCGGGGCGCATGATGTCGGCCAGGAACGCACCTACTTCCTTGCTGCCGTAGTAGTTGGTGGCGTGCGGGTCCTGCTTCAGGATCTTTTTGGCAATGTGGTCGTGAAGCTGAAACAAAATGACGTACGACAGGGCATAGTCGTAGTACTGCGCGGGGTCGTCGTTGATATGCGTTTTGGTGGCGGGGTCGAGGTACTGCTCGCCGCGCGTGGTGGGTGGAGCTATGCCCTGATACTTCTTGGCCAGTTCCCACCATTTGGCATTGAGCTGGTCGGCGGGCAGCTTATCGGCGTAGAAGCTGTTTTCCCACTCGCTCATCACGCCCGAGGCAAAGGGAATGAAGGCGGCGTAGTTGAGAGCCTCCTTAAGCAAGGTTTGGGTTTGGTCGGTTTGGGTTTTGGCATCGACTAGGTTGAGGCCGGTCAGGAAAGGCTTTTGGGTGGCGGCCAAGCCCATCAGGCTGCCCATAGCTTCGTGGTAGGCGCGGTTGGCGCCGCCGCGTAGCAGCACGGGCACTTCGGGGTTGGTGTAGGTGAGGTAGTAGTAGATGTGGCCTAACTCATGGTGGGTGGTTTCGTACCACTCGGTGTTGCCTTCCACGCTCATCAGGCTACGCACGTCCTGATCGAGGTTCAGGTGCCAAGCCGAGGCATGGTTGTTTTTCTTGTAGGTAGCATCCTTGGGCAGCGGGTAGAGGCTGCTTTTTTCATAGAAGCTAGGTGGCAGCGCCGGGAAGCCGAGACTCTGGTAGAACCGCTCGGCTTGTTGCACTTGCCACTCCGCACCTTTTTTGGCTAGCACGGGGTCGAGGTTGAGGCCCTTCACCTCTACCATAGCACTCCAGTCTTGGCCCCAGCGGTTGGGCAGCCAGTGCGCGGGCAGGTAGTCTGGCACTTGCTTCTGGCCGTATCTTTTGGCCAGCTCGTAGCGGGCGTAGGTGTGCAGCTCGCGGTAAAGTGGGCGCAGCTCCTCGTTGATTTTGCGTACCAGCGTCATCATTTCCTCCCGGCTCAGGCCATAGTCGGAGGCTTGATAGGTGAAATAGTCGGGGTAGCCGAGGGCCTGCACGGTTTGGTTGCGCAGGTCGCGTAGGTTGAGCAGGCCCTCTTTAAGCGTGGGGCCGATGGCCTTGCTGGCTTCCCATACCTGCTGGCGCTTGGTGGGGTTCTTTTCTTTGCGCAGCAGCTCGTCGAGGTCGTTGGTAGTGAAAGACTTGCCTTGGTACTTGTAGTCGAAGCCGTAGAGTTTCTCGGTTTGCGCGGCTTCGGCGGCAATGCGGCGCTTCACCACGTCGGCCACCGTTTGCGGATTGTTGGCGGCGTTGTAGAGGGCCGTTTGCAATTGCTTCACCTGCAACTCGCTGAGGTCGGCTTTGTGCTCGAGCAGCCCTTTGATGGTGATGATGTTCTCGGAGCTACCCGTGAAAGCAGCCATCCGACCGTTGGCGCGGGCCGTGGCGCCCGAGTTGCTGGTATCACCCGCCACAATGTGCGTGTTGGAACGCCACTCCGCCTCGTTCGACTGCGTGTAGAGGCGCTGGTACTCGGCGGAGTAGTTGCGAAGAAATTCTTCGGCTTGCGCGGCATAATCTTGCGGCGCGGGCGGAGTTGAGGCCGCGGTGGCGGGAGTAGTGGCCGGCGTGGTAGTAGCGGGCGTTTTGGCGGTAGGCGCGCAGGCCGCTAGCGCGGCGGCTGTTAGTAAGGGCAGAAAGGTTTTTTTCATTACAGCAAAGCTAAAACTCCCGACGAATCGGGTAAGCATCAAACTTCGCGTCGCTGCTTAGTAGCGTTAAATTTTCGGTTATAGCTTGGGCAATCAGAAGTCGATCAAAGGGGTCACGGTGGCCGTTATCGGGAAAAGGCAGCTGGTCCACTTGGTTGATGTGACTTGGCGTAATAGACAACAGCTGAAAACCACGGTACGCCATGTCTTGCATGAGCGCAGGCAGCGGCAGCTTCCCTATACTATGTTTCACGGCTATTTCCCACCAAGAAACTACGCTAATGTGAAGCTCTGCCTCAGGCGCAGATAAAATTGTCCGTATTGTGTTGGAAAGTCGCGGACTATCAGAGGCATACTACAGTACAACATGCGTGTCTACGAGTAGCTTCCGCATTACATATAATCCTTAAAATCATCCAATGGCTCGTTGAAATCATCGGGCACCTCGATCAATCCCTTAAAGCGCCCGAAGCCTTGCTGGCGTCGCTCGGCTAATTCTTGCGCAAAGACTGCTGCGGCAGCCTGCCGGCGCTGAACCACAAAAGCAACAAAGTCAGCTACCTCCTGCTGAAGATCAGGTGGCAAAGTCTCTAGTGCCTGAGTAATTTCTTGAACATGCGTCATAGTGAGTTCAAGTTACAAAACTGGGTGGTTTCGGTCACTATCTAAGCAGCAGCGGCCTGCTGCAACAAATGGCACTCCTTGTACTTCTTGCCGCTGCCGCACGGACACGGGTCGTTGCGGCCAAATTTGCGCCGGCTGCGCAAGGTCTTCAGCCACTCGCGCGGGTCCACGGCGAAGCGTAGGAAACGCTTCTTGGGGTTCTGGCGAAAAGCCCGCAACAGCAGTTCGTATAGCTCGGGGTGATGCTCTTGCAACTTCTCGGGTTTCTCGAAGAAATACTCGGTTACGACGGCGAAGAACTCGGCTTCGTTGGTGGCGGCGTAGTCGTTGATTTCCGAGTTGCCGTCGCGGATGGCAGCTATTTCGCGCTCCATCACCTCCGCCCATGGCTTAAGTAGTTCCGGCGGCAGCGTCGCGGAAGGCACCCCGTCAATTGTGCCATCGGCAGCATCGAGCAAGTGCGCAAACTCGTGGATACCCACATTCTGTTTGTCTAGCGCGTCGCGGAAGCCTTGCTCCAACGAGGCTTTGGAAAGATGCATGTAGCGGGAAGTCTGGAAGTTGCGGACGCTGCCCAACAGGGTACCGGCGAGCGGCGCCACTTCTTTGTTGGGGTCCTGCAACTCTTTCCACGCATCGGGCACCACCAGCACCTCGCTCAGATTACCGTATTCCCAATCGCTGAAACCAAACACGGGAATAATGGCGGAGGCGGCCACCAATACGCGCGTTACATCGTCTATCTCGGTCTGCACCCCAGTGATAAGCGTCTGCGCCAGAAACACTTGAATTTTCTTCTCGAAGCGCAGCTTATCGTTGGCCGTAAGTGACAAATAAAACGCTACCCGCTCGCTGAGAATCTGCCGCCAAGCCGCCGGAAAGTCTTCGGCCAGCGCGGCCGCTTTCTGGCGCGATTCGCGGGTGACGTAGCGGTAGAATAGATAAACAACAACCGCGACGAAAGCGGCAAAGAACCAATATTGCATGGCCCCTAAACGGCTAATCAGACGTTTGGTTGATACAAAATCCTGCTCCCGCTTGCGCCCTTGCCCCATTTAATGCCAAGGAATGGTAAACGCGCTATTAGCACTTGGAAATTGATGCTTTACAACTCCCTCAAGTGCTCTGCTAGTCGCTCACGCAGCAAGTCCTGAAGCACGGCATCGAGAAACTGAAATTTGTCGGGGATGCGCAGGTTGATGACGGGCTTGCCAGCTAGCTCTTCCCCGAACTTTGCCTGCAAGATGTCGGCGTGCTTGCGCTCCATAACAAACACGACATCGGCCCAGCCTACATGCCCGGCCGTTGCGCGCACGCGGGCGCCGGGCTCGGTGCCCGCGGAGCGGGCTTCGTAGTGCGGGTGCCCGTCGAAGAGTTGCTCGGCCGTGAGGCTGCGCCAGCGGTTTTGGCTGCAAATAAAGAGAAGCTGAGAAGCACCGGCGGGTACAGTTGGCAAGGGCGTGTTGCTTTTAGGAAGCCTAAAGCTACTAGCCAACTGGTTGTTTCTGCGCAGGCAGTACGCCCGAAATAATTTACAGTACTTTCAGGCAACCCGGCAGCGGACGTGCCTCACTTGCTACCAAACTCCTACCCCATGCTGATTTGCTTCAGCCACTATGAAATCAACCTTCTTCCCGGCATGAAAACCTACGTTCAGACAACCCTGCTTTTGCTGTTTATGCTACTTTGTCGGCCTTGTTACAGTCAGCAAAAAGTAGGCGTATTTGAGGACAGCCAAGATGTGGGCACCGGCGTAAAACCTGGCTCCACTACCTATTTGCCCGCGACGCAGCAGTACGTAATAGCCGGCGCAGGCGCTAACATTTGGTTAAACAAAGACGAATTTCAGTACGCCCACAAGAAAATGAAAGGCGACTTTCTGCTCTATGCCCGAGCTGAATTCGTGGGCGCTAACGGCGTAGACCCGCACCGCAAAATGGGCTGGATGGTGCGGCAGAGCTTGCAAGCCAACGCGCCCCATGTTAGTGCCATCGAGCACGGCGACGGGCTAACCTCCCTGCAATACCGCCGCACGGCTGGGGCCGCCACCGAAGAAACGCGCGCCACCAGCACCCACGCCAACATTATTCAGCTAGAACGGAAAGGCAAAATCTACACGATGCGGGTGGCGCAGTTCGGGAAACCTTTCGAGACGCAGCAAGTAACCGAAGTGGACTTGGGCGACGAGGTATACGTGGGCCTGGCAGTTTGCTCCCACAATGCCGACGTCACGGAAACCGGAGTTTTTCGGGATGTGCGAATTGTTGTGCCGGCGCACGAAGGGTTGGTGCAGTACCGCGAGTACTTGGGCAGTAGTATTGAGTTGCTGGAAATAGCCACTGGCAACCGCGAAGTCCGCTACACTTCCCCCAAATCATTGCAAGCGCCTAACTGGACGCGGGACGGCAAAAGCCTGCTCTACAACAGCGACGGGCTGATGTACAATTTCAACCTCGCCTCGGGCCAACCTACCATTATTGCCACCGGCGACGTCAAGAACAACAACAACGACCATGTGCTTTCCTTCGACGGCACGATGCTAGGCTTGAGCAGCGGCGTCGAGAAGCTAGGTGGCTCCATTGCCTACACGGTGCCAACCAGCGGCGGAAAACCCAAGCAAATCACTCCCCGGGGTCCGTCGTATCTGCACAGCTGGTCGCCAGACGGAAAGCACCTTCTTTTTACCGGGCAGCGCAAAAACGAGTTTGATATCTACCGAATTCCGGCCCCCGGCGGCAAGGAAGTGCGCCTAACCAGCGCCACTGGCCTCGACGACGGGCCTGAGTACACCCCCGACGGCAAGTACATTTATTTCAACTCCAACCGCACGGGCACCATGCAAATTTGGCGGATGAACGCCGATGGCAGCGAGCAGCAGGCCGTAACCAACGGCGACTTCCAGGACTGGTTTCCGCACATATCGCCGGACGGGAAATGGATAGCGTTTGTCTCGTTTCTGAAAGAGGAAGTAGCATCCGGCGACCATCCGTTTTACAAGCACGTGTATCTGCGCCTGCTGCCCATAGCTGACGGCCAGCCCAAGGTTATTGCTTACGTGTACGGCGGGCAAGGCACCATGAACACGCCTTCCTGGTCGCCGGACAGCAAACGAATCGCCTTCATCAGCAACAGCACCACGGTCGGCGAGTAAGCTTGCTGAAGTTTTATTGCCTCTCGGCTTGTAAAACCCGTTGTCCTTCCGCCACCGGACGAATCTGAGTTAAGTCATCTAACGACAATAGCTCAGATTCCTCCGGCGGCGGAAGGACAATGGATTTCAAGCGCTTCAACTTATCCTAAGGTCTTAGCGACTCGCTCCAACAGGGCTTTGGTTTTCTTGATGCCTTCTTCTTCGCCTAGCGTCTCGCCCTCGTACTCGATGCCCACGTACCCTTTGAAGCCGGAATCCTTGATAATGCGGAACATCTTGTTGTAGTCGGTTTCGATGCAATTGCCGGTGGCATCAAAATCAAACGTTTTGGCACTGACGCCCTTGGAAACCGGCATCCACTCCCGCACGGCTTTGTACTTGTCGTACTCTTCGAGGCACTTGCCCTGGTACAAGTCGCCGGTATCGCGCCGGATGCAGAAGTTACCGAAGTCCGGCAAAATGCCCACGTTGGGGCGGTTCACTTTCTTGATGGTAGCCAGCAACCACTCGCCATTGGAGCTGTAGCTGCCGTGGTTTTCCACTATCACATTCAAGCCGGCTTTTTGCGCGTATTCGCCCAATTTGCTGAGGCCATCGGCGGCGGCTTGCTGCACGTCGGCGGCCGAGCCTTTGCCAAACGCATTGACCCGCACCGTCTGGCAGCCGAGGTAATGGGCGGCGTCCACCCATTTGTAGTGATTTTCAACGGCCTTGGCTCTGTCCTGCTCGCTGAGCGAACCAAGCTCGCCTTCGCCATCAATCATGATCAGGTGATTTTTCACGCCATTGTCGCGGCAGCGCAACAGCAATTCACTTAAGTATTTCTTGTCCTCGGCCTTGTCTTTGAAAAACTGATTGACATATTCCACCACGCTGATACCGTACTGCTTTTTGGCAATCACCGGAAAATCGAGGTTGCTGATTTTGTTGCCAAACAACGACTTATGGAGCGACCATTCGGCCAGCGAGATTTCGAAGAAAGGCTTGGCCGCTACGTTTTCGGCGAACAAGTACGGGGAGACGCTGGCCGCAGCCGTGAAGGCCACCGCGTTTTTCAGAAAACAACGACGAGAAGTGAGCATGTGGGAAAGGTAGGGTTAGAGTGAATAGTCCGACTTGCCTGCGAAGGCAAGCGCGCGGCAATCAGCTTATCAGGGTCGCTGCTTTTAAGTTACTCGGGTTTGTGTGCTTCAACCCGAGCCACCCTGCATGGCAGATGCAGGGTGACGACTATCAGAGTGGCGGGTAAGCTAGTGAAAAACCAGGGTTATGGGCGAGAACTTGTTTTGCTCCCTTTCTTCGCTTACTGATGCAGGACGGTCAAATGGTAGTCGCACAGATGCAAACACACGCTCATTGTCAAATTTTATTGAATATTAACCGCCGCTAATTTCCAGTCTTACTTGTAAGCTCCCACCCACCATTCCTCGTTTTCCAGCCCATGCCTTTACTCCTAGTCGTGGCGGCGCTTATTCTGCTGCTGATCTTAACTATCGTTTTTAAGCTCAACGCCTTTTTGTCGTTGATTGTGGTAGCGGTTGCGCTTGGGCTGGCCGAAGGCATGGCGGCGAAGGACGTACTGGTTTCCGTCCAGAACGGGTTAGGCAGCATTCTCGGCTCGGTGGTGATGATTATCGGGTTTGGGGCTATGCTGGGCGCGTTGCTCATTGAAAGCGGGGCCCTTCAACGAATCACCTATCAGCTGATCGAAACCTTCGGCATCAAGCATATCCAGTGGGCGGTGCTGCTTACCGGGTTTGTGGTGGGGCTGCCGATGTACTACATGGCCGGCTTTGTGCTGCTGGTGCCCCTGGTGTTTTCTGTGGCGGCCTCCACCCGCCTGCCGTTGCTGTATGTAGGGATGCCGCTGGTAGCGGCGCTTTCCGTCACGCACGGCTACCTGCCGCCGCACCCCGGCCCGACGGCTATTGCGGCGCTGTTCAAAGCCGATTTTTCGCTGACGCTGCTCTACGGATTAGTTATTGCCGTGCCTGCCGTCATCCTTGCCGGGCCCGTCTTCTCCCGCTCGCTGAAGCGCTACAACCCCACGGCGCCCACTACCATCGCCATGCCCAAGCACTTCACCGAAGAGGAACTGCCCGGCTTCGGGGTTAGCCTGTTTACGGTGCTCACGCCCATCCTACTCATGACGCTCGGAGCAGTTGCCACCCTGAGCTTGCCGGCCGCTTCCCGAGTTCGGCAAGTAGTGGAATTTATCAGCGACCCGAGTTTGGCACTGCTGATTTCGGTGCTGGTGGCCATGGTGACGCTCGGCCTCAACCGCGGCAAAAGCATGAAGCAGGTAATGGACCTGTTTTCGTCGGCTATTGCCGGCGTCGCCATGATTTTACTGATCATTGGCGGGGGCGGCGCCCTAAAGCAAGTGCTGGTAGACAGCGGCGTGAGCGTCTATATCACCACTCTTTTCAGCGGCCTGCACCTGTCGCCGCTGATTATGGCGTGGGCTATTGCAGCCATTTTGCGCGTCTGCTTGGGCTCCTCCACGGTGGCTTCGCTCACGGCCGGCGGCATGGTCTTGCCGCTTATCGCCACCTCGGCCGTAAAGCCGGAACTGATGGTGCTGGCCGTAGGAGCCGGCAGCCTGGTATGCTCGCACGTCAACGACCCAGGATTCTGGATTTTCAAAGAGTACTTCAACCTAACGATTCCGCAAACTCTAGCAACCTGGACGGTTATGGAAACGCTGGTGTCTCTGATTGGGTTGGTAGGCGTTTTGGTGCTAAACGTAATTCTATAGGCCACCTCTTGCCGATTAAGCGCATCATCCTTCCTTACCTGCAAGCAGCCTACTCACATCTAGTTGCCGCCTCTGAAAAACCAGTAGCTGCCTGGGTTATTTATCTGAGCTACACTAGAGCTTGAAATTATGCGTACAACCACCACGCAATTCTTGATATCGACGAGCTATGGCCAGTAATGTGTTTATCGTAATGGGCGTGTCGGGCAGCGGCAAAACCACCATAGGCCGCCTACTGGCCAAGCAATTGGGCTTGCCCTTCTACGATGCCGACAACTTCCATTCGGCCGCCAACATCGAAAAAATGAGAAGTGGCATTCCCCTCACCGACGCCGACCGGCACGACTGGCTTGCCACTTTGGCGGCGGGTATTGGGGAGTGGGAAAAAGCGGGTGGAGCCGTATTGGCGTGTTCGGCGCTGAAAGAAACGTACCGCCAAACGCTGCAAGCCGGAGCCCAACTGCCGCTGCGGTGGGCATTTCTGGATGGCTCGCGGGAGTTGCTCCGAAGCCGCCTGCTCATGCGGAAGAATCACTACATGGGCGCCGCCCTACTCGATTCTCAACTGGAAACGCTGGAAAAACCCGCCTATGCCCTTCAGCTTCCCTTGGAAGGAAAACGCCCCCAGGACATCGTAGCCAAAATCGTCCGCACCTACGCGCCGATGAGCGCTGGCCAGTAGCTGGCCCCGCAGCTTTTCGATTATTCTACCAAGACCTATGCGCCTTTATAGCACGCTATAAAACCAATTTACAGTCACCAGCTAACAGATTACCTTATCATTTTTCAGCGGGACAAACAATTAAATCGGCGTGTTCAGCGCCGATAGCAAACCTATTTTATTGGTGAGCTGATTCCCTCTTTATTCAATCAATTATCTACTAAACAACTACTTGCGGGCTGCCCTTGCGTTGTGTGGCACAAAGTTTTTAGCGCAAGCAGGGCCCCGTTCCTGTAACCTTTCCCGACTAGGGCGGTGACCAGCAACAAATCGTTTTGCTTTCGAGTGGCACTGAGCGCCGGGCCTATTCAACTGAACTGCCCCTGTGGCTGCTCGACTCGCTGAACCTGCATGTAACACAAACGGGGCAGACCATGAATCGCACAATCTTGCGCGTAGCAGTTAAAGTAGCAATCAGTTTGACGGCGCTGCCTGGGTTGTTGGCTTGCAGCCAGAGGCCCGTGATATCAATAGCCGATCCAACTTCTCCGCCAACGCCCGCCGCCCAAGTCGATGCGTTCCTGCGCCGGGAAATGCAAGAACGCCGCATTCCGGGCTTGCAGGTGGCTGTCGTGCAGCACCAACAAATCGTGCTGCTCAAATCCTTTGGTTTCGCTAATCTTCAGGATTCGGTGCGGGTAACCAACCGCAGTGTGTTCCCCCTCAACTCCTGCACCAAAGCTTTTACGGGGGTTGCCCTGCTGCAACTCGTAGAGGAAGGAAAAGTGGATTTGGCCGCGCCCGTATCCCGCTACCTAAACGGGCTGTCGGCCGCCTGGCAGCCCGTTACCATCCGGCAGCTTTTAACCCACGTTTCGGGTTTGCCGGACATAAACCGCCTGCTAAATCCTGTGACTCATGGCCTGCAAGGGGTCGGTACTGAAGGCGACGTGTGGGCGAAACTTCAGACGTTGCCCCTGGATTTTCCCACCGGCGAGCAGTTTAGCTACAACCAAACCAATTATTATCTGCTGGGCAAAATCATCGATAAATTGCGCGGCAAGCCCTTTGCGCAAACCTTTCGGGAGCGGCAGTTTCAGGTGGTGGGCATGCCTAATACCCACTTCGGTGATTCGCGTGACATTGTTCCTCGGATGGCGCAAACCTATCGTTACGCCACCAATCTGGACGGCAACGTCTTGCGCGAAAGCCAGCTTGTTCACAATTACGCGGAGTTTCCCCAGTTTCACCGGACCGCCTCCGGCCTGAACAGCACGGCCGAAGATGTGGCGCACTGGCTCATTGCCTTGCAGCAAGGCAAGCTTTTCGAAACAACGACTGCCCTCACCACGCTCTGGACGGCTGGCACTTACAAAAATGGCACCCCAACGCAGTGGGCGCTGGGCTGGGTCACCAAACCACGTTTAACCCACAGCGCCGTTATTGCGACGGGCGGCGGGCGGGCCGCCCTGTTCGTCTACCCCGCCGACGAGCTGTCGGTGGTTGTGTTAACCAACCTAGCCGGCGCGTATCCCGAGGACTTCATCGACGAGTTGGCGGGCTATTACAAGCCCAGCATCCCGGCCGCTGACCCCATCACGCGGCTTCGCCGGCAACTCCGGCAGCGCGGTTTCGACCATGCCCTCGAAATTGTGGCCGAGGAAAAGAAAAAAGACGCGTCTTTTCTGCTGGCGGAAACGGACTTGAACGATTGGGCTTATCGGCTGCTGGCGAACGGGCAAACCACCCAAGCACTGGGCGTCTTTCAAGTGGCGGTGAGTTTGTATCCGGCAAGCTGGAACGCGTACGACAGCTACGGGGAAGCATTGGCAAAGGATGGCCAAAAAGAAAAGGCTATTGCTATGTATAAGAAATCAATAGAGCTAAACCCCAACAACCTAAACGGCAAGAAATTCCTTGACCGACTGTTGAAATAGGAAGGCGGACGCTTTTCACTAGCTAGCCCGTTGCAGGTTACGCCCAGTATAAGGCTGCCTATACCTTCACAGTGCGCTGGAAAAGACCGTTGGAATGGCCTCTCGCGGGGTGTCGCTCCCGTTTGATTGAAGTGCAGCAACCGGCCGCAGCATCTAGCTGCGGTTTAAGTACATTTAGCAGGCCCCTCACGCTTGGTCTGCTTATTATGAAAATCCTGCTCGTAGAAGATCACCTGGAACTGGCCAAAAGCATTGCCAGCTACCTCACGCAGGAACATTATATCTGCGAGGTGGCCGCCACGTTTGATGAGGCGCGCGAAAAGCTGATTTTGTTTACCTACGACTGCGTGCTGCTGGATATCATGCTGCCCGACGGCAATGGCATCAACCTGCTCAAGCTGCTGCGCAAGGACGGCGTGGAGAGCAGCGTGATTATCATTTCGGCCCAGAACGCCCTGGACTTCAAGCTGACTGGCCTGAGCGAAGGAGCCGACGACTACATTACCAAGCCCTTCCCGCTGCCCGAGCTGCACGCCCGCATCAAGGCCATTATGCGCCGTCGCAACCCCCACAAAAACAACGTGCTAACTTTCCTCGACCTCACCGCCGACTTGGAGTCGATGGAGTGCCGGGTGAATGGCAAGCTGCTGAACCTGACGCGTAAGGAAACCAACCTGCTACTGTACTTCATCAACAACAAAGGCCGCATGCTGACGCGCCAGGCCATTGCTGCCCACCTCTGGGGCGACTACACCGACAACCTGGACAGCGTGGACTTCGTGTATCAGCACGTAAAGAACCTGCGCAAGAAAATCACCGATGCCGGCGGCAAAGACTATATCAGCACCGTGTACGGCCTGGGCTACAAGCTAAACGCGGCCGACTAGTGAAGCTCAACTACCGCTATACCATCGCCTACGCGGTTATCACGCTGTTCGTGCTGTCGGTGGGCTTTGCGATTGTGTACGGCGCCATGTCGCGCAGCGTCACCCAAACCACTATTGGCAAGCTCCGGCACCTCAACGAAATCATTGCCGCCCAACTCCACAGCGGCCGCGACTATACGGGGCATCCGGCCCGGGCCAACGTGCGCATTCGCCGGACCGCGCCAGCCGATACGGCCCGCCACGCCCAGCTGGTGCAGGAACGGGAAGAGTGGGACCCCGCCCTACAGTCGACGGTGAACGTGGTGCAACTAACCACGTATCCGCGCATCCGGGGGCAGCGCTACCACATCACCAGCCGGGCCGTGGTGGTAAGGCCCAGCGACGAGTACCTGACGGGCATCGTACTGGTATTTGCTTGGACGTTTGTGTTTCTGCTGGCCTTAGTGGTGATTCTGAGCGAAATTATTTCCTGGTATATTCTCAAGCCCTTCAACGCCATTTTGCAGGGCATCGAGCGGTTTCAGCTCAGCCAGAAAACGACTATCGGGCTGCAACCCAGTCGCACGATGGAGTTCAACGTGCTCAACGAGTTCCTGATGAAGATGACCGGCCGGGCCCAGCGCGACTACCAGGGCCTCAAAGAGTTTTCGGAGAATGCCTCCCACGAGCTGCAAACGCCCATTGCCAGCATGAAAGCCAAAATTGAGCTGCTCATGGACTCGGAGCTGACCGAAAAGCAGTTGCTCATGCTTACTGCCATGCACGACGAGCTGGAGCGGCTGGCCAAAATCAACCAGTCGCTGACGCTGCTGGCCAAGCTGGAGCACTTCGAGTCCTACCCGGCCCCGCTTACCGACTTAAGTTGGCTAGTGCCCGCCACCGAAGCGGCCTTCGCCGACCTAGCCGAAATGAAAGGTTTGCGCACAACCCAGCACGTTGCGCCCGGCGTGCGCGTGCCGTTAGATGAATCCCTGGCCCAGCTGCTGCTCAACAACCTGTTCAGCAACGCCATCCGGCACAACCTGCCCGGCGGCGAAATTCGCATTTCGCTTTCCTCCACGGAGCTGATGCTTGAAAACACGGGGCACGCGCCGTCGGTGCCGGTTGGTGAGCTATTCGGGCGTTTCAAGAAAGGCAATGCCGCCCTGGATTCTATTGGCATTGGACTGGCTATTGTCAAGCGAATCAGTGAGTTGTATAATCACCGCATCGAGTACGCTTACGCGGACGGCTGGCACCGCATCCGTGTGGTATTCGCACCGCTAGCAGAGTAACGGTGGATGGGCCGGGCGGCGGGCTAAGTAGTTAAATTTCATAGTAACCTTAACATTTCTATGAAATTTCTTCAAAATCGGGTTGTTCATTTGGTTATACTGTTGAGTGAGTGATTACTTACTTTATAGCGCCAACCTCAACGCCACCCGAACCCGCTACGCCGTGCCTTTACTTGCTTCCTTGGCTCCCGCATTCGACTCCGCCCGGCCGGTATCGGCCAGCTTGGAAAAGATTTCGCGCCGTCGCCTGAAGGCTATTTTCAGCGGTTCGGTGGGCAATCTGGTGGAATGGTACGACTGGTATGTCTTCTCGGCGTTTTCCCTGTACTTCTCGGCTTCGTTTTTCCCTTCCGACGATACCACCGCGCAACTGCTGCAAACGGCCGGCATCTTCGCCCTGGGATTTCTGATGCGGCCCATTGGCGGCTGGATGTTTGGCCGCATTGCCGACAAAGTGGGCCGCAAGCAGTCCATGACGCTCTCGGTGCTGCTGATGTCGTTGGGGTCCCTGCTCATTGCCCTCACGCCTACTTACCAAACGGTCGGCATCGTCGCCCCGATTCTGCTGCTGACGGCTCGGTTGCTGCAAGGCCTGAGCGTGGGCGGAGAGTACGGCGTTTCGGCCACTTACCTCAGCGAAATGGCCACCCGAAGCCGCCGCGGGTTTTATTCCAGCTTCTTGTATTTCACTTTGATTGCGGCTCAACTGCTGGCGCTTGGCATCCAGTTGGTGCTACTGAAGGTGCTGCTCACGGAAGCGGAACTGCTGGCCTGGGGCTGGCGCATTCCCTTTGTAATTGGCGCGCTGCTTTCGGTT
The DNA here is from genome assembly GCF_964242765.1 of uncultured Hymenobacter sp. Lineage (NCBI taxonomy): Bacteria > Pseudomonadati > Bacteroidota > Cytophagia > Cytophagales > Hymenobacteraceae > Hymenobacter > uncultured Hymenobacter sp. The sequence goes on along the minus strand of NZ_CAXTBM010000006.1, from coordinate 86,331 downwards.
GTGGCGCTGTATCTGCGCCACAACCTGGACGAAACGACGGAATTCGAGTTGCAGAAAGTCAAGCCCGAGGAGTTGCGCGGCAGTTTGAAAGTACTGCGCCGCTACCCGCGCTCCGTGCTGAAAGTGGTGGGGCTGACGCTGGGCGGCACGCTGGCCTTCTACACCCTAACGACCTACATGCCGAAATTTTTGGTGAATACGGCGCACATGACCAAAGGCGCCGCCACCAATACCTGCTTTCTGGCTTTGCTGGGCTTTGCCATTATGCAGCCAGCTTTTGGCAGTTTGTCGGACCGTATTGGCCGGCGGCCCCTGCTAATTGGGTTTGGCGTGTTGGGCACGCTGGGCAGTGTGCCCCTGCTGACGGCGCTCAGCCATACCACCACGCCGTGGGTTGCTTTGCTGCTGCTCTTGCTGGCTTCCCTTGTCGTCAGCGGCTATACCAGTATCAGCGCGGTAGTGAAATCGGAGCTGTTCCCGGTTGAAATCCGGGCCCTGGGCATTGGCTTATCGCACGCGCTTACCGTGGCCGTGTTTGGCGGCACCGCCGAGTACATTGCCTTGTGGTGCAAGGGCAGCGGACACGAGTTCTACTTCTACTGGTATGTATCAGGCTGCATAGCTATTACGCTGCTGGTGAGTTTGTTGATGGACGAAACCCGGCTCACTTCCTTCCACGATAAAGACGGCGCCGAGTACGGCTGACCGGCCGGTTTCTTCACCCTTTCGGGCCCGTTCAGAATCCCGGGCGCGCCATTGCCTTACTGGACTTATCGGAATCAATCTCAATCCTTTTACCGGTTAAAGGACCAGGGTGAACCCTAGCACTTCTATTCCGGATAGCACTTTTTGCTTTGTTCTCGCACCTTTCAACCCCCCTCCCACCGCATGAACACTCCTTTACTGTTCCCCTCCCTCTGCCGGCCGACACTGCCAGGGCAGGTACTGTTTCTACTGCTAGCAATGCCGAGCGCCGCAGTAGCGCACCGGGCCGCTGTGCGCAGCGTAGTGGACCCGGCAATAACGCTTTACATAAAAAAGCAGCCCAACCTTTCGGCACCGAGTTGGGCCACGGAGTTCGTTGCTGATGTGGCCATCAAGGGGCGCATTATGGGGGGGCCAGGTGGTGAGGCCATTCCGGGGGCGACGGTAGTGGAACAGGGCACCACCAACGGGACCAGTACCGATGCCGAAGGTCGCTTTTCGCTCACCGTAAAGCCCGGCGCGACGCTGGTAGTATCGGCAATTGGCTTTAAAAGCCAGCAAATCGCCGTCGGTAACCAAACGACGCTGGAGGTGCGCCTGGAAACGAGCACAACCGACTTGAGCGAGGTAACCGTAGTTGGGTCGCGCGGTTTGCCCCGCACCGACGTGGAGCGTCCTTCTCCCGTGGATGTACTCAACGCCAAGGAGTTGCAACTAACCGGCCAGACGGATCTGGGCCAGCAGGTACAGTTCAACTCACCCTCGTTCAACTCCGCCAAAACCGGCGTGAACGGGGTAGCCAACTATGCCGACCCGGCCTCGCTGCGGGGCCTTTCGCCCGACCAGGTGCTGGTGCTGGTAGATGGCAAGCGCCGCCACCAGTTCTCGGCTCTGAACCTGAACGTGACCGTGGGCGCCGGCACTGTGGTAACCGATCTGAACGCCATTCCTTCCCTCGCCATTGAGCGCATTGAGGTGCTGCGCGACGGGGCGGCGGCGCAGTACGGCTCGGATGCCATTGCCGGGGTTATCAACCTGGGCCTGAACAAGAGCACGGGGGTTGCTACCGTCAAAACGCAGTTCGGCATCACCAAGGAAGGCGACGGAGCTCAGTACCTGGCCGGGGCCAACTACGGCGTGAAGCTGGGCAAAACCAATCCTGGCTACCTCAATTTGACCTTGCAATACCAGCGGCAAGAACAAACCAACCGCACCGACAACTACGTGGGTGGCATTTACACGGCCTTCCCGGCCTTGCCTGCCCAGCCAACGGCAACCCAGATTGCCAACGAAAACAGGCTGCGGGCCGAGCGGGGCAACATCTATCCGCAGGTGGGCGAGCCTTTTAAAGTGGGCGTATACGGCAGCAACCAAGCCGATATCTACCAGGGCTTTTTCAACCTGGGCGTGCCCGTGGGCAACAGCGGGTGGTCGGTATACAGCTTTGGCGGGGTTTCCCGCAAGGATATTCTGGCCTACGGTTTTTTCCGCAATGCCCAGCCCAACAACGTCAACTACAGCCCCATTCATCCCGACGGCTACCTGCCCGAGCTGCCCGGCCGCAGCGAAGACTACTCCGGCGTGGTGGGTTTGAGCCGCAAGCTGGCCGGCGGCTGGAACCTCGACTTCAGCACCGGCTACGGCTACAACTACCTCGACCTGAACGCCAACAAAACCTCTAACCCGTCGATGGGGGCGGATTCTCCTACCGACTTTTTTGTGGGCCGCAGCGCCTTCGGCCAGAGCACGAGTGAAGTAAACGTGTCGCGCAATTACAAGGGGCTATTTGGTACGCAGTCGTTTAACTTGGCCCTAGGCAGCCAGTTCCGGGTCGACCAATTTATTCTGGAGCGCGGCAGCCCCGAGTCTTACTTGGTAGGCCCGTTTGCCCTGGCAGCGCCGGCCACGCCCACCTCACCCGCCCGCACGGCCAAGGCGCCCGGCTCGAGCGGCCGGCCGGGTATCGCCCCCGACGATGAAACCAACACCACCCGCTCCAACGTGGGCGTGTACGTGGACGTGGAAAGTGACATCACCGCGCGCCTGCTGCTCACCACGGCCCTGCGCTACGAGCGGTATTCCGACTTCGGCAGCAACGTATCGGGCAAGTTTGCCTCGCGCTTCAAGGTTACGGAAGGAATATCGTTGCGCGGCTCTATCAACCGCGGTTTCCGGGCTCCGTCGTTGCAGCAAACCTTCAACAGCGTGAGTACCTCCACCGTGCAGAGCGGCGCCATTGTGCAAACCAAGCAGCTCCGCAACGACGACCCGCGCCTAGTGCCGCTGGGCGTAACCGACCCCAAAGCCGAAACCTCCTGGAACTACAGCTTGGGGGTGGCCGCTAAAGTCAGCGACAACCTGCTCTTCACTCTTGATGCCTACCAGATCGATATTCAGGACCGCATCATCAACAGCGAACGGCTGATCAAAGGCGCGGGCAACACCGGCATTAGGGCCCTGCAAACCCCGGCTTTCGATGGCATCAGCGAAATCCGCTTCTTCACCAACGCCATTGATACCCGCACCCGCGGCATCGATTTGGTGACGACGTACAAAACCGATTTCACCGAGCGCAGCCGCCTGACGGCCAGTCTGGCTTTGACCTTCAACGCCACCAACATCGAAAACACCCGCGACACGCCCGCCGAGCTGCAAGCCGGCACGGCCAACCGCATTTTGCTGATTGATACGGTGAGCATCGGCCTGATTGAGCGGGCGCAACCGCGCCAGAAAGTGTTGCTGTCGGCCACTTACCAGGTGGGCAAGTTCAGTGTTACGCCCCGCGCCTCGTATTTCGGCGCCGTTACGGCCTACGAAAAGCCCACCGCCACCACGGCCATTCCTAACCCGCCGCATATCAGCCAGGAGTTTAGAGGCAAAACCCTGTTCGACCTTGCGTTGGTGTATAACCCGGCCAAAGCCGTATCGCTAACGTTGGGCGCCAACAACATCACCAACGTGTACCCGGATAAGGTGGATGCCACCCGCTTTGCCAGCTACTCGAACGGCGAAATTCCGTACTCTCGCAACGTGGCCCAATTCGGCTTCAACGGGGCGTACTATTACACCAACATAACGCTGACTTTTTAAATCAAAAAGCCCGATCCGCTGACGGAGTGGTTGAAACGTCTTTACTGGAAGCGCCCTGCTTGCTTCGCGGCCACGAGGTGGTTGCGGTGTTTCAACCACTCAACAAGCTGATTCCCTCTTTTAGCCTGCCTGCCTATGACGAACCTAGTCCTGCTGCTCGTGTGCCTGGGCCTGGGGGCGGCGTTGCGGCGGTGGCGACTGGTGCCGGTAAGCACGCCGGCCGTGCTCAACCAGTTGCTGGTGGTGGTGTTTATGCCGGCCCTCACGTTTCTGCACTTGGCGGTGGCCCACCTCGACCGCCACTTTCTGCTGCCCGTGCTGGCCCCGTGGCTGATTTTTGGCGTGAGTTACCTGCTATTCACGGCCTTGGGTCGGCGCCTGAAGTTCTCGCGGGGTACCACCGGGGCCCTGATTCTGACGGCCGGCATCAGCAGCACTTCGTTTGTCGGCTTCCCGATTTTCGAGCTGCTCTACGGGCGGGAAGGGCTGGCCCTGGGCATCATGATGAGTCAGGCCGGCTCGTTTCTGATCGGCGTTACGCTGGGCGTGGCCGTGGCCTCCTGGTACGGGGCCGCGGAGCCCTCCTGGGGCGCCATGCTGGGCAACGTGCTGCGGTTTCCCCCCTTCCTAGCTTTTGTGCTGGCGATGGTAGCCAATGCCCTAGGCTACCAGCACCCGGCCCTGGTACGTGGGGTGTTGGAAAAGCTCAGTGCGCCCTTTGCCGTTGTTGCGTTGCTCTCGGTGGGCTTGCAAATAAACCTGTCCGTGCCTCGGCACCAGAGCCGGGCCCTGGTGGTGGGCTTGTCTTACAAGCTTCTGCTGGCACCGCTGCTCATATACGGCCTCTACCACGCCCTGGCACCGCAGCAGGGCCGCGTAGTGGACCTGTGCGTCCTGGGAGCCGCCATCGGCCCTATGAACACGGCCGCCGTGGTGGCCGACCGGTACGGGCTCGACCCGCCGTTGGCCGCGCAGATGGTGGGGCTGGGCATTCCGCTTTCGCTGCCTTTGCTGGCGCTGCTGGCTTGGTGGCTCACCAGCAGCTAATTCCGTGGCAGCCGTACTTTGCAGGATCGTCATCCAGCGCCGAGCAAGGTATTTTGGTGCGTTATAACCGCCTATATCCCCTTTTTTTCGTTTCCGTATTCAGGTTCACCCCTTGATTTCATGAAGAAGCTAGTCACTAATCTTACGTTCTGGGTGCTGACGGCCATTGTGGCTGGGGCACTGCTCGGACATTTCGCGCCCGCTACAGCCGTCAAGATGGACGTGCTCGGCAAGTCGTTTATCAACGTTGTCAAGCTCTTCATCAACCCGATTATTTTCCTCACCATCACGCTCGGCATCAGCAGCATGGGCGACCTGAAGAAGGTAGGACGAATTGGGGGCAAGGCGCTGCTCTACTTTGAAATCGTGACCACCTTGGCTTTGCTTATCGGTATTGGTGTGGCCCACGTTATTCAGCCGGGCGCGGGCGTAACCACCGGCAACCTGAACGGACAGGCCGTGGGCGAATTCACGCAACGGGCCGGCGAATTTTCCTGGCTGCACTTCCTGGCCGACAACCTGACCTTGCAGGTGCTACTGGTATCGATTGTGCTTGGCATGTTGCTAAGCCGTTATGCGGGCCGCCAGCTCATTATCGACCGCCTTACCTGGGCCTCAAAATACGTGTTCAAAGGCCTGCACTTAGTGATGATATTTGCGCCCATCGGGGCTTTCGGGGGCATGGCCTTCACCATTGGCAAGTATGGTATTGCCACGCTGCTGCCGCTGGCCAAGCTCATGCTTACCGTCTACACGACAATGGCCTTGTTCGTGTTTCTGGTGCTGGGGTCCATTTTGCGCTATTGCCGCGTGAGCATCCTCGCGTTTTTAAGTTATATCAAGGAGGAACTGCTGATTGTGCTGGGCACTTCTTCTTCGGAAGCCGGTTTACCAGGCCTCATGGAAAAGCTGGAGCGTCTGGGCTGCGCCAAACCCGTCGTGGGCTTGGTGGTACCGGCCGGCTACTCCTTCAACCTGGATGGCACCACCATCTACCTGTCGTTGGCCACCATCTTCTTGGCGCAAGTGTTCAACGTGGAGCTGACGGGCGCCCAGATGCTAACCATTATCGGTATTCTGATGGTAACCAGCAAGGGGGCGGCGGGTGTGACGGGCTCGGGGTTTGTGGTGCTGGCCAGCACGCTTACGGCCGTTAAGGTAATTCCGGTGGAAGGCTTGGCCTTGCTGCTGGGCGTGGACCGCTTCATGTCGGAGGCCCGCTCTATCACCAATTTCATCGGGAATGGGGTGGCTACCATCTTCCTGGCGCACAACGAAGGCGCCCTCGACCACGAACAGTTAACACGGGTGCTAAGCGGCAAAAATACGGTGTCAACCGTAGCTGAGGCCGTCGAGCAGTACAACCCCTCGCTCCCCAACCTGCCCGTAGAATCAGCCGCGCCGCGCGGTCAGGCCGGCGCAGTGGAATAAGGCCAGCTTGCCCGACTTTCTTATGCCTAAGTTTCTGACGCCTCCGCCTCTTGCCTAGAGCAGCAACCTTCCAACGCGCTGATCCTTTAAAGATACGATTGCCGTTCCTAGGGCCCGTGGCTTAGGAACCTGCCGCGTGGGGCGCACCGACGTGTTGGAAGTTTCAGTCACCCAGTAGACCATAACAGTAATTTGCAGCGCGTCTTGAGCGAACCTATTCTCCAGGTTGCCGGGGTGGTGGCGCTGGGCGTAAAACTTCTCTACTACCCAAGCAGCCAGCCCCACGGGCAAATGGTCCAGCCTCTTGCTGGCGTCAATCACAGTGGGTCTGGTCAACCAACTCGCGCAAGCACCAGAGCTTGAGGCCCTAGTTCCGGCGGGTATTGGGGGCGCACCAGTCCGACGGATTCATTTCAGCCTAAGTTGCCAATCAGTTAGCACACTTTCCGGAACAGCAATTCCTGCCAATATTCTTGCTAGGCTGAGATACAGCAATAACCGCCCGAAAGAATAGCGCGCAGGATCAAACGAGGAAGTATTCTATAGAAAGTAGAGAATAATTTAAGCGAAGTTGAAGACAGCTAGTACTAGCTGTCTGTAAGTGAGGTGAAGTAAAAGTCTGCTAGCAAGCGTTGGGGTGAAGGGTTTAAGTTGCGCAAGCAACTGTTCTTGGTAGCTGCCAGCAACACGCATAGCAACACAAGTCCCCTGACACTTTAAACGAATACGTTGCCTCTAGTTGGGCTAGCCGCACCCTAAACTGAGTGGGCCTGCACGCGGCCACGAGCAGCAGAACCCAATTCCACTACTACTTGCCACGGGAGTTACAGACCTACCTTCTCAAGGCTCAGGCTGTCATCTACCATTTGGGGGTCTGCGCCCCGCTTGGCTTTGCTGTTGGCAGCAAAAAACACGTCTCCCCGTCCGCCGAGCTTGGACCGCTTCGCATTGCTGATTGCCTATCTGCTTGGTAGGCTTACCACACGACTTAGTTCGTGCTATTTCATTCTTAACTCTTTTTTAATTATCGGAATTATTCTATTCCTATTCACCTCTATGCGCTAACACGCCAAATTTTGCTGCTATAGCTGAAAGGCAGATAGCATTTCCTCTATCTAAGCTCTAGAACTGCACAATAAAATATACAAATTCCCACAATAGATTTAATTAAATCAGTAAAAAACCTTTGTTTTATTAGAGTATTTACAAAAAATACTTGATAATTTACATCGTAGAAGGCACCGAGAAACAGCAATGATTAACTGAAAGGATACGGTAGACGGTGCAATGGAGTTGTGATGCAGGTGCCAATACCAAGATTCCAACAATAATTATCCTGAGATGTAGGATTACTTTATTTATAATGCATGGTAAAAATCACATAGGCGCGAATTAATCGTGCGTGAACCTGAGAACCAGTCTGGCAGCTTCTTTTTATTGCCGCCAAACTGATGTGACGCAATTAGGAAGCCTCTTCATCAATGCTTTCCGGCCTCCTCTGCAAGTCAAGCCCTGAGCGCGCTGACTTCCTATGATTTCCAGCTTAACCGCTCCCTTTCTTCTGTTGATGCCGCTTCAAGCGGCGCCTTACGCGGCTACTCCGCTTGCCTCACCAAACCCATTCGTTCCACTACTCTCTTCCACCACCGGGCACTCCTTCTCCTACCCCACGCTCCTGTCATCTACCTACAAGACACCACCCCCAATCACCTGCTGCGGTAGGACATCAATTCTCCGCTATCGGGTGCCGACATCCCTCCTTACTTTATCCCCTAGTTGCCATGAATTACAACTTTTACCCCCCCAGCAGGCGCCTCCACCCAGGCTATCTGTTTCTAACAGCTCTTATCGGGTTTTGCCTTTCGGCAACTTCTCCCCTGCCGTTGAGAGCCCAGTCCTCCCCGGCCCCCGCGCAGGCGTCTCCGCTGAAGCTAGCTAGCCTTTCGGCGGCGGCGAAAGACAAAGAAAAGAAGAAGAAAAAAGCCAAGCTGCCGCCCGAGCCGCTCGAAGGGGCGCGCCTGCTGAATGCGCAGTACAACTTCTCGTTCTCACCGAGTGGCCTGAAGGGTGTCACGCTCGTAAATCCGACCTCCTTGCAGTTCGGCCCCGACGGCCGCTTGTACGTCTCGCAGCAGAACGGCATCATCAAGGCCCTGACAATCCGAAGGAACGCGCCCAACGATTATACCGTCACGGCCACCGAAACTATTACGCTCATCAACGACATTCCCAACCACGACGACAACGGCGTGGTCAACTCCGGCGTGAGAGAGCGCCAGGTGACGGGTCTGCTGGTTAAAGGTACGTCCTTGGCGCCCATCCTTTACGTCTCTTCCAGCGACAGCCGCATCGGGGGGCCGGAAGGCGACCTGAACTTGGACACCAACTCGGGCATCGTCTCGCGCCTGACGCGCAACGGCAATAGCTGGACCAAGATCGACCTGGTGCGCGGGCTGCCCCGTTCCGAGGAAAATCACTCCGTCAACGGCATGCAGCTTGATAATAACACGCTCTACCTGGCCGTCGGCGGGCACACCAATGCTGGCTCGCCTTCCACCAACTTCGCTTACACGCCCGAGTACGCCCTGTCCGCTGCCATCCTCTCCATTAACTTGGGAGTCATCGACAATATGCCCACCAAGGTCAGCGGCAACACAAGCTACAAGTACGACCTGCCCACCCTCGACGACCCCAACCGCGCCAACTTAGCCGACGGCTCGGACCCCAACGACCCGTTCGGGGGCAACGACGGGCTCAACCAAGCCAAGATTGTGGTGGGCGGACCGGTGCAAATCTTCTCGCCCGGCTACCGCAACCCCTACGACTTGGTTATCACCAAGAACCGCCGGGTGTACACGATTGATAACGGGGCCAACCAAGGCTGGGGCGGCTACCCTCAGAACGAGGGCGGCGGCAGCGCCAACAACAACTACGTCAACGGCGAGCCGGGTTCGAGCAGCCCCGCGCCCAATGGGGAAGGCACGGTAAACAACCTCGACAACCTCGACTACATCGGCGACCTGGCCAATTACCAGCTCGGTTCCTACTACGGCGGGCACCCCACCCCTACCCGGGCCAACCCCAACGGGGCCGGCCTCTACACGCACAATGGCACGAGTGGGGTGTTTCGCACCAGCAAAACGGGAACAAACCCGCTGCCCGCCGACTGGCCGCCCGTGGCCAAGATAAACCCGGTAGAAGGCGACTACCGCATGCCCGGCAGCGCCGCCAGTGCGGACCTGCTCACGTTTTCGGCGTCCACCAACGGCCTGTGCGAGTACACGGCCTCCAACTTCGCGGGGGCCATGCAAGGCAACCTGCTGGCGTGCAGCTTCGACGGCAACATCTTCAAGATTACGCTCACCGCCGATGGCCGGGGCGTAACCAATCCCTATAACGCGGCCAACAAGCTCAACACCGACCTGCCCTTTGCCTCGGGCTTTGGCGCGACGCCGCTCGACGTAACGGCGCAGGGCGACGCCGACATCTTCCCCGGCACAGTGTGGGCGGCCACCTACGGGGCGAATGCCATCACCGTGTTCGAGCCGCAGGACTTCCTGACTTGCACCGGCGCCTACAATGCCAACGACGACGACCAGGACGGCTACACCAACGCCGACGAGATTGACAACGGCACCCAGCCCTGCTCGGCGGCAAGCAAGCCGGCTGACAACAACAAAAACAACATTTCCGACCTCAACGACAGCGACGACGACAGCGACGGCCTGGCCGACAACGTGGACTTCTTCTCGCTCGACAAAGACAACGGACTAACCACGAACTTGCCGATCCGCTACGACTTGTTTAATAACTCACCCGGCACGGGCCTGTTTGGCCTCGGCTTCACGGGGTTGATGAGCAACGGCGACAGCATCTACTCCGACTTGTTTTTCGAGGAAAATCTGGTTGCCGGCGGCGCGACGGGCAGCTTGTCGATTACCGAGGTTTCGCCCGGCGATGCGCTAGGAACAGCCAACACGCAGGAAAACGCGTTTCAGTTCGGGGTTCGCTCCGCCGGCGCACCCTTTACGGTGCAGAGCCGGCTGTTGGGCCCGTTCTTCAACGGCAAAATGCCCGTGAACTTTCAGTCGCAGGGCATTTACCTGGGCACCGGCGACCAGAACAACTACCTCAAGCTCGTCCTGACGGCCAACGCGGGCGTAGCAACGCTGGATGTAGTTTACGAGAATGCGGGTACGCCCGTCACGACGCGCTTTACGTTGCCGGGAGGCATTCCGGCTTCTTCCCTCGACCTCTACTTTTCGGTTAATCCGGCCGCGGGCACCGTGCAGCCCAAGTACTCCTCCAGTGGTGGCACGCCCACCAACCTCGGCAATCCCATTCAAATGACCGGGGCGCTGTTGGCCGCTTTGCAAAACGGCAAAGCCTACGCCGTGGGTACCATTGCCACCTCCCGGGGCGCGGCACCTTTCGTGGCGAAGTGGGATTTTATCTACGTCACGCCCGATCAAGTGACGGATAACAGCTCGGCAGTATACCGCCTGAATGCGGGAGGCGGGGCCGTTAGTACATCCATCGGCAACTTTGGCGCCGACCAGTACTTCTCGGGCGGCAGTGCGGCTACCTCGTCGGCGGCCATTGCCGGCACCACCGATGATGCGCTGTATCAGTCGGAGCGCTACGGCACCTTCACTTACAACATGCCCCTGGCCAACGGCCAGTACACGGTTACGCTCCACTTCGCCGAGTTTCACTGGTCGGCCGCGGGCCAGCGCGTGTTCGACGTGGCGGCCGAGGGCACGAAAGTGCTCAGTGCCTACGACATCCTGAAGAAGGTGAGCAAGAACACGGCTACCACCGAAACCTTCACGGCCACCGTTAACGATGGTCAGCTCACCCTCGCCTTCACGCCAGGCACGGCGGGCGCGGACCAACCCAAAGTCTCGGCTATCGAGGTGCTCAAAGTGGTTAGCTCGGCGGTGCATCGGATCCGCGCGGGGGGTGGAGCCGTTAACACGTCCATCGGCAACTTTGGCGCCGACCAGTACTTTTCCGGCGGCAGCACGGCCGGCGGCGGCAACGCCATTGCCGGCACCACCGATGACGCCCTCTACCAGTCGGAACGTTATGGCACCTTCACCTACAACCTGCCCGTGGCCAACGGCCCGTACACGGTCAAGCTCCACTTCGCCGAAATCTACTGGTCGGCGGTGGGCCAGCGCGTGTTCGACGTGACGGCCGAGGGCACCAAAGTGCTTGGCGCCTACGACATCTTCAAGAAGGTGGGCCAGAACACGGCTACCACCGAAACCTTCACGGTCAACGTTACGGATGGCCAGCTCACCCTCGCCTTTGCGAAAGGAACAACCGGGGCGGACCAACCCAAGCTCTCAGCTATTGAAGTGCTCGGCGGCGGCACGGTCAACCAAGCGCCCACGGCCAATGCGGGCGCCGACAAGACCATCACCTTGCCTACGGCCAGCACTGTCTTGAGTGGCTCGGGTACGGACCCGGACGGCACCATTAGCACCCACACCTGGACGCAGGTCAGCGGGCCGAACACGGCCACCTTCACCAGCAAAACCGTGGCCCAGCCTACCGTCAGCGGCCTTGTAGCCGGTGTCTATGTGTTCAGCTTAGTGGTCACCGACAATGCGGGCCTAGCCAGCGCCGCCGACCAAATGTCGGTCACGGTGAACTCGGCAACCAATACAGCACCGGTGGCCAATGCGGGTGCCGACAAAACTGTCACGCTGCCGACCAGCAGCGTGACGCTCGATGGCTCGGGCACCGATACCAATGGCCAGATTGCCAGCTACGCCTGGACGCAGGTCAGCGGGCCGAACACGGCCACCTTCACCAGCAAAACCGTGGCCCAGCCTACCGTCAGCGGCCTCATTGCTGGCAGCTATGTCTTCAGCCTTATCGTCACCGACAATGGCGGTTTAGCCAGTGCCGCCGACCAAATGACGGTGACAGTGAATTCGACAGGGGGCACCGCGGTGTACCGGATCCGGGCCGGCGGGGGCCAGATTACTACGTCGCTGGGCACCTTCTTGGCCGACCAATCTTATCAGCCAGTTCCGGGCAATACGTACTCCACTAGCTCCCCCATTGGAGGCACCACCGACGATGCGCTGTATCAATCGGAGCGCTATGGCAACCCCTTTAGCTACGCCTTTGCGGTAAGCAGCGGCAAGCAATACCGGGTGGTGCTGCACTTCGCCGAGGTGTTCGCTACCGCTATTGGGCAGCGCATGTTCGACGTGTCTATTGAAGGAACCAAGGTGTTAGACAACTACGACATCTTTAAAAAAGCAGGAGCCCTCAACGCTACCACCGAAACCTTCACCGTATCCGTAGCCGATGATCAGCTCAATATCAACTTCAGTGCGCTAGCCAGTGAAGGGGGAGTTGAAAATGCGAAAGTATCGGCCATTGAAATCTATAGTCTCAGCCCGACGGGCAACCAAGCGCCCACAGCCAACGCGGGCGGCAACAAGACCATCACCTTGCCCACGGCTAGTACCGTCTTGAGTGGCTCGGGTACGGACCCGGACGGCACCATTAGCACCCACACCTGGACGCAGGTCAGCGGGCCGAACACGGCCACCTTCACCAGCAAAACCGTGGCCCAGCCTACCGTCAGCGGCCTCATTGCTGGCAGCTATGTGTTCAGCTTAGTGGTCACCGACAACGGGGGCCTCAGTAGCTCGGCCAGCCAAATGACTCTTACCGTCAACGCGGCCCCCACGGGCAGCACGGCAGTATACCGGATCCGCGCCGGGGGCGGGGCCATCCCCACCTCTATCGGCAACTTTGCCGCCGACCAGTACTTTTCCGGCGGCAACCCATCGGGCGGCAGCAACGCCATTGCTGGCACGACGGATGACGCCTTGTACCAGAGTGAGCGTTGGGGCACGATGAGCTACAACTTCCCGGTGAGTAACGGCCAGTACACGGTGCGGCTGCACTTTGCCGAGGTCTACTTCAGCAACCCCGGCCAGCGCGTGTTCGACGTGGCGGCCGAGGGCACGAAGGTGCTCACCGCCTACGACATCCTGAAGAAGGTGCCCCGCAACACGGCTACCACCGAAACGTTCGTCGTAAACGTGAGCGACGGCCAGCTTACCCTCGCCTTCAGCAAAGGCACAGCCGCAGCCGACGAGCCCAAGATTTCGGCTATTGAGGTGCTTAGCGGTAGCGCGGCCTTCACCGTGCCCCCAGACAACCAAGCGGCCCGCTCCAGTTCTGGCTTACCAGCGGCAACGAAATCAGCTGCGGTTCCCACCTACAGTTCACAAGTGAAACTGTATCCGAACCCCTCCACTGACGGCAAATTTGATGTAGTGCTGCCCGCGGCTTTCCAGGGAGAAGTTTCTTACACGCTGGTGTCTTCGCTGGGCACGACGGTGAGCAGCGGTAAGCGCACCGTATCGGCCGGAGTTCCACAACTCACATTCGACTTGTCGCCGCAGAAGCCAACCGAAGGAGTGTACTATCTGCACGTTACGGGAGACAAAGCGCAGGCCCACGTGAAACTGATGCTTCGATAGCCAGGGCTAGCCCACTGACAGCAGGCAAGGCGCCCATACCCTTACCAAGGCGTAGATCTTGTAAAAAGGATTCTTCGACACCCATCAGCTTTCATTGCTATGTACGGCATACTTTCAGGTTCATGCACGCAACCGCCTTAGCGCTCTTAAAGCCTGTGCTTTTCAGAAGGGCTTGGCAGCAGACTTTTCGGATTGGGCCGCTGAGTTCGTGAGTAAAGAATAAAGGGTAGAGGAATTTTCTTCTACCCTTTATTCTTTACTCACGAACTCAGCTTTGCGTGCCGGGGCGTATTGCTGGGCGGGTAGCCGAAGTGGCGCGAAAAGCTGGTGGAAAAGTTGGCCGGGTTGGCGTAGCCTACTTGGTACGCCACCTCGGCCACCGTGGCTACGCCGCTGGCCAGCAGCTCGTGCGCCCGCTGCATACGCACCAGCCGGATAAAATCACCCGGCGCCTGATCGGTCAACGCCTTGAGCTTGCGGTGCAGTTGGGTACGGCTCAGCCCCAACTCGCGGCTCAGGACTTCGACGCTTAAGGTTTCGTCGTCGAGAAAGCGCTCCACCACCTGCTGCACTTTTTTTAGAAACGCTTGCTCGGTAGTGAGTGGGCCGGGCGGGGGCGGACTGGCCACGCTGCGGCGGTACGCTTCCTGGAGCTGCTGACGGCCCCGCACCAAGTTGCGCAGTTGCGCCAGCAGTTCGGCGCGCAGAAAAGGCTTGGTCAGGTAGGCATCCGCCCCGGTATCGAGGCCGTGGAGCTTGCTGGCCAGGTCGGACTTAGCCGTGAGCAGGACAACGGGAATATGGCTCGTGCGCTCGTCCTGCTTGAGCGCCCGGCACACGCCGTAGCCGTCGAGGCGGGGCATCATGGCGTCGGTCAGCACCAGATCGGGAAGTTGCTCGACGGCGAGGGCCACCCCCGCGGCTCCGTTTTCAGCTTCCAGCAACTGATACTCGGCCGATAAAATGGTGCGCAGGTAGGCGCGCACGTCGGCATTATCTTCAATTAGCAGTAGCAGCGGCGCATGGAACGGCGAGGCGGCGACTACCTCGGATTCAGGATCAAGTGCTGGGGCAAGGCCAACCCACGCGGGGGCGTCGGCCGACGGCGTATCCCTGGCCTCGGCCAGGGGCAGCGGCAATTGCACCACTACGGTGGTACCGCGCCCCACCTCACTGGTAAGAGAAATGGTGCCGCCGTGCAGTTCAACCAGCTCTTTGGTTAAGGCCAAGCCAATGCCCGTGCCTTCCTGCTCGCGGGTAGTGGAATCGTCGGCTTGATAAAAACGGTCGAACACGTGCGGCAGGTGGGCGGGCGCGATGCCACAGCCGGTGTCGCGCACCGTCAGCTCCACCCGCGTGGAATCAACCAGCTCCGACGCGGTTTTCTGGCGCAGGTGCACCGTCACGAGGCCCGCAGCAGACGTGAACTTGAAGGCATTGGAAAGCAAGTTAGCCACCACCTTCTCCAGCTTGTCAGCGTCAAATTGCACGTGCAGCACCGGTAAGTCGGCCTCGAAGGTGCACCCAATAGCGCGTTGCCGGGCCAGCGACTCGAATGAGCCGACCAGCCCGCGCACAAAGCCAACCAACTCGCCCGGCGCTAGGTGCAATACTTGCTGGCCGGCTTCGAGGCGGCTCAGGTCGAGCAATTGGTTGATAAGGTGCAGCAGGCGCTGCGCGTTGTCTTGCACGAGTTCGGCCTGTTGGCGCGTCGCTGGCTCGCGGGTGTCGGCGGCAATCTGCGCGGCCGGCCCGAGCATGAGCGTGAGCGGGGTTCTGAACTCGTGGGTGACGTTGGTGAAGAAGCGCGTCTTCTCCTGGTCCAGCCTCCGTAGGCGGTCGGCTTGGGCACTTATCTCGTCGCGCTGCGCGGCCAGCAGATGATTTTGCTCACTGATTTCCTGGGTGCGCGCCTGCACGGTGGCTTCCAGGCGCTCGTTTTGGGCGCTGATAAGTTGTCGGCGCTCCGCTTCCTGGGCCAGGGTGCGCGTTGAAAGCTGCTCGACCTGCCGCAGTTGCACTTCCAGGTCGCGGCGAGTGGCGGCAAACTCGCGCGCCAAGTACACCGACATGCAGATGGGCATCATGAGCCCGCACAGTTGAATGGTGAGTTGCGCGGCCAGAAAGTCGGGACTATCCCACAAGTGGATTACACTGAATGCGTCGCTGGCGGCAACCGGAATCAGCATGGTCCCCAGCGTCCCAACGACCAGCAGCCCAATACCCGGTTGCCGCCGCCACAGGGCACGACCCAATACGCGCAGCATATCGAGCCCGGCAGCAAGATACACCGCCCAAAACAAGGGCAGCACCTGGTTGCCGGCCGTTGGCTCTGCTAGCCACCAAGCCACTTGTCCGGCGCTGGCCAGCGCCAGCAGCCCCAGCCAAGGCCAAGGCGGGCGCATGCGGCACACGGCGTAGAGGAACAGCAGCAGCAACCCATAACTCAACGACGAGCCCACCTGAAACCCCAGCTGCGCCCACCAGCGCAGGCCATCGTCCATGAACGTGGCGCGCAAAAAGATCATCAGGCCGGTGCCGGCGACCACAGCCATGTAGAAACTAAAATAGAGATTGGCCCGCTGCGACCGGTAAAACAAAAACAAACAGAAGTGCAGCAAGGCCAGTACTCCGGCGCTGGTCACGGCAATCAGGTTGAGCGTGTCGGAGCGGGCTTGGCGCACACGCTCAGCTAGCAGGCGCTCGGCGGGAGCCACCCAGAGGGCTAGGCCACCATAGGGCGGGGGCCAGAAATCAAACTTAGCGTAGCGCACGGCCAGCAAGTGCGGACCCGACTCGTGCAACATAAACGGCAACATACGGTAGCGCGGCCGCACCCCCTGCGTGGTACGGCCCGAGGAGCCGATTGTACCGTAGCGGCCCAGTAAGCGGCCATTGAGGTAGATTTCCGAGGCCCCTTCTTGCAAAATGTGCAGGCCCAGCGGCTCCCCGAGCAGGGCGGAATCGAGGGTGAAGCGTAGCCGGAAGCAGCCCGTGCCGCGCCAGCCCGGCGGGCCTTCCCCGAACAGAAAGCCGGTGCTGGCCAGCAGCCAGTTCAGGTCGTTGGTGGCGGGGCTGGCCCAGCCTGGGGGGTGGCCCGGTTGGTAGCGCCAACGCCTTGTGCCGCCCAGCCGCTGCATGGCAGCAGAGTGCACCTGCACGGCGCGCAGATGCACGAAGGCGCTGTCGGGCGAGGCCGAGGAAACGGCCGTTTTGGGGTCGGGCCTGGCGCGGGCAGCTAGCCCATGAAGCAGGCAGCAGCAGAAAAGGACGGCAAAACAGCGGATGTTCATCGGCAGCAACTCAACTAAGGCGAGGCGTGAGAGGTGACGCAGCACGGCGAGGGCCAGCACTGCCCAAGATACAGCTTATCTCCCTGACTATATTGACTTTATCGAAAAGCAACAGCGTTGATGAACGGCTTATTTAAGGCGGAGGATGCCGTGAAATGAAGTTGCGCGACCAACCCAAACACCTTTACAACCTCCGCAAAAGCGACTGTTACGCCACCACATGCTTTCGGAACGCAAGCAAAGGCGCCGCGGGGCAGCATAAGCTTCCTTTGCAACGGCTCTATTACTCTGGCTTCTAATGAGTTGCCGGCGGCTTGGGATGCAGCGCAACGCCTCGGGTTACGGACGTTGCCCTGCTTTTTCGGTCGCTCCGCATTGCTGGCTATGCTACAGCCGGGGCTCCTCTTTTACTTCCTTATCTAGTTCACTATTAACCGCTTCCAAACCATGAAAACTGCTCTCTTCCGCTGCTTAGCTTTTAGTTTACTCCTGCTCGCCACTACCCAGAGCCTTGCTCAAGCGCGCACCGCACCGCTGGCTTCGTTGGGCTACTGGAACGTAGAAACCAACCTCACCACCCGCGACCACAGCATTGTGCGCTTCTACGACCACCAGAACCAGCTCGTGTACGAAGAGCGCCTGCCCAACCTCTGCCTCGACCTGAGCAAGGGCACGAGTTGCTGCCGCCGCACTTCTCGCCAACTTGGCCGCACCCTGCGTCTGGTGCTACGCGAGCCCGCCGTCTGCGCGTCGGGTACCTTGCTGGCCCAAAAGTTCGACTCTGATCGACGGTCGCAGCGCGCTTATGCTGCTCGCTAAGCCTTGCCAAGCCTTGGCGCCAGTACAGCCGCGTCGTAAGTAGGGTTGCCTCGCGGCTCGGCACCTTTCTGCCTCGCGCCTCGTGCCTATCCCAGCGGGCTAATGCCCGCAACCGATACTTGGAACAGAAATACCACCTGATAATAAACGTGGGCGCGGTTGGGTCGGCCCGTTGCCAACGGGCAGCGTGACCGACCCAATTCGCGTAATCAACAAGCGGCTTGCGCCCGTGTATCTAAACGCCGATAAGAGGTCTTTTCTCCTGTTGCCCGGCCTCTTCCACGGCAATACCCGCAGGGCATGCGCACTGCGGCGGCCCTGAGTCAACGAAAACACGGTTGCGCTCTTACCAGTGCCAACAGGTCCCCAATGCAACCCACGGCAGCGTCTGTGAGCGGTGTCAATCGAATAAAGGTTTAGTGCCGATATCCGACATAAAAGTGAAAGGCTCTTGTTTATTTTAGAACAACCATTCCAATACAAGGATTAACCGTATACCTTTATGGAACATTCGTTCTAAAATAACTTCTTTTCTTTCTCATGAATCGTTTGCAGCACAAAGTGGCCGTTATTACGGGCGGCAACAGCGGCATTGGCTTCGCCACCGCCCAAGAATTTATCGCTCAAGGAGCACAGGTGGTTATCACCGGCCGCAACGCGCAAGCTGTGCAGGAGGCCGTGGCCCAACTCGGCAGCCAGGCCGTAGGAGTGATTTCCGACGCGGCCCGCATGGCCGATGTGCGCCAACTTGCCACTCAGGTACAAGCCCACCACGCCCGCATCGACGTGCTGTTTGTGAATGCCGGGATTTCGTACGCCGCCCCCATCGCCGAGGTCGATGAAGCTCACTTCGACTCGCAGTTCGATATCAACCTGAAGGGAGCCTACTTTACCATTCAGCAACTGCTGCCGCTCCTCAACGACAACGCCTCCATTATCTTGAATTCTTCGGCTACCGTCCACAAAGCATTTCCGGGCATTTCGGTGTACGTGGCTACCAAGGCCGCTATTACTTCTCTGGCGCGCACCCTCTCCTTGGAGCTGCTCGACCGCAAAATCCGCGTCAATGCCATCAGTCCGGGTCCAATAGCGACACCCATCAACCACAAGATGTTCGACAAGTTGGGGATGTCGGCGGAGGCTTCGGCGCAAGCGGCTGAAGGCTACGCGCAGCTTGTGCCCATCAAGCGCGTCGGGGCGCCGCAGGAAATTGCCAGCATTGCCACTTTCCTCGCTTCCGATGAGTCGTCGTTTATTCTGGGGGAGGAAATAATTGCCGGCGGTGGTATCGGTACGCTCTAGCGCCGGAGGGCCTGAATAAACGCCTTTGTTTAACGCGCGGCATTCCGCCCGCTCCTCGAACGAGGGCGAGGGGAATGCCGCGCGTTTTGGGTTGGCCCTGGCCTAGCGTACAACGTTTCTGGTACCAACGCTCCGCTGCTGGCAACGCTCCGCTGCTGGCGTTCGGGGAGCGTTGTATCTTCGCGTCTGTTCTTACTTAAGTGATTGACAATTGCCCCGCCCATGGCCCGTCCCCGCGCATTTGATGAAGCAGTAGTGCTGCAAAAAGCTCTCGATACGTTTTGGCACCGGGGCTACAGCGCTACGTCCATGGAGGACCTGGTAGCAGGTACGGGCTTGAACCGGGCCAGCCTCTACGCCACCTTCGGCGACAAGCACCAGCTGTTTATGCAGGCTTTGCGCCACTACTACCAGCGAAGCTGCCAGACCCTAACCACTCTCACCGCTGATACCGACGCGTCTCCCCTCGACCACATCCGCCAGATTCTAGAGCTGACGCTCCACCTGGCGCTCGATGATGAGGAACAAAAAGGATGTTTTCTGGTGAACTCCACCACCGAACTGGCCTCCCACGATGCCGATGCCCAGGTGGTGGCGGGTCAGAACCTGGCGTTTCTGGAAACGCTGCTTACTACAATTCTCGGCCGGGGCCAGCAGCGCGGCGAGGTGCGCCGCACCGCCACTCCCCAGGCCCAGGCCCGCCTGCTGATCAGTGTTCTCAACGGCATGCTCGTGATGGCCAAGGCCCGTTCCACCCCGCAGCAGCTGCGCGATGTAGTGGACACGGCCCTGCTGGCGCTGGTTTAGGTGAAACCTAGCAAACGACTAATTGGGTGCCAAGCCCTTCCGTTTCAAGTTGCGCGCCGACCCCGCGAAGTAAGAAGGGGGTGGGGCTACTTCAGGATTTTCGGACCCTACTTCTCACGCGGGGAAGGTGGCCGTAAAGGTAGAGCCTCGATCAAGGTAACTTTCGACCTCAATAGCCCCGCCCGCATTGTCCAGGATTTTCTTTACCAAGTACAAACCAATACCGGTTCCTTCCACGTGCGGGTGCAAACGCCGAAACACACGAAAAAGCTGTTCCTGCTGCGTTCCACTCAAACCCAGACCATTGTCCTGTACGCTCACCACCAGCTTGCCCATTTCGCGGTGGCTGCGCACGCGCACCACCGGGGCACGGTCGGGGTGGCGGTACTTGAGGGCATTGCTGACCAGGTTCAACAGCACCGAGTGCACATGCTTGGCTGAAAACCAAAGCGTTGAATTGCCCGTCAGGTCCACGTCCAGCTGCCCGCCCGAAGCCGCGAGCAAGGGCGCTAGTTCCTGGCGTACATCATCCAGCACGGCGGCCAACGCAACGGACTCGCGAGACTGACCTGTTTCCTGCCGCGCGGTGCCAAAGTCGGCCAACCGGTCGAGCGTGTGGCGGAAGCGGTCCATCGAGTCGTGCATCATGTTCAGGATGGGCTCCACCAGCTCGGCCTGCCGGGCGTCGGCAGGCAGTTGCTCGACCAGGGCCTGTACGAGGCCTTGCAGATTGGTCACTGGCAGACGCAGGTCGTGGGAGGCCGCATAAACGAACGTATCCAGTTCCGTGTTGGTCTGCACGAGTTGCGCGTTGACTTCCTGTAAATCTTCATTGACCACCTGCAATTCTTCGTTGAAGGCAGCGAGTTCCTCGTTGGCGTCCTGCAACTCAATGGTGTACTGCTCGACCTGCGCTTCCAGGCGCTTGCGCACGGAAATGTCTTCGAGCGTGGTATAACCTAACTCGCCCCCTTCGTCGGGAAACAGCACCGACGTGACCCGGCACCAGAGCACCGAGCCATCGGGCCGCACCAAACAGGTGTCCATGGCAAACCAGGGGGTACGATGAGACCATAAGTCTTGCTGCAAGCGAGCCCAGTCGGCGTAGTAATCGGGGTGCGCAAAGTCGAGAATGCCCCGGCCCAGCAGTTCCGAAGAGGCGAAGCCTAGCAGCGTGCCCACGGCGGCGTTGGCCTGGCAAACCGTTAGGTCGGAATCAATGATTTTCAGCCCCAACGGCGAGTGCTCGAAGACGGTGCGAAACCGTGCTTGGCTTTTTTGAAAGCGCTCGGCCTCTTTTTGCTGCACGGCGTACTGGCCCTGTTCGGTGCGTAAACGCGCTATTTCAGCCCGTAAGGCATGAATCTCTGCTTCGGAGGAATGGGAATCAGTGGGCGACAGATCGGGCATAGCAGAAAAAGAAGCGGCGAGCCGATACGATAGATTACGATGAATAAGGGCAAAGTAGCACTTCCCGCTCAGGAAATTACTACTGGATTTAGACATAGTTTGAGGCCGCGGCCGCGGCCTGCTCGAACGCCGAACGCAACGGTTGTGCTTACAGGAAGGCTAGCCCGTGGCGGTAATTAGGTGGTTTACCCTACATCATGGCCGCCCCAAACGAAAGAAGCGTCCCCGCCGTGGCGGAAGACGCTTCTGACACCACGAACGGGCAGCCCGGTTGGGGCGTACCCAGCAAGCACTTGGTTGACGGTGGAAATGGTTGCCTGCAAAACACACTGAAAACAGTGGCAGTCGTGGGGCGGGCGGCTTGCTGATTAGCCTCGATTTCAGCGGCCGGATACCATCGAAACCGCTGAGCCACTGCTGTAGAGGCGGGCCAACTGGCGCAGGGCCTGCCGAGAGTGGGTTCTGACCGTGCCCAACGGCAGGTTGAGGCGTTTGGCAATTTCTGCCTGGGTGAAACCGTCGAAATACTGCAAATGCACCACAAGCCGATAGGCGGGCCGCAGCCATTGCAGACTGGTCCGCACATCTACGTGTTCGGGTACGAAAGCGGGCGCCAACTGCTGGCCTGCACTCGGCGCATCCAGCAGGCTCACGGTGCGCCCGGCGCCCCGCACTCGCGCTCCGCGCAGGTGGTCGAGGGCTTGGTGGCGGCAGATATTGACGGCCCAGGTATAGAGGCGCCCGCGCTCGGCATTGTAGTGAGCAAAGGCCAACCAGATCTTCACCAGACTTTCCTGCAACACGTCTTCTGCCGCTTGGTCCGTTGGCATGAGCAAGCGGATAGCGCGGTAAAGTGAAACGCCGTAGCGGTCATAGAACGTCGTCATGGCCGCTTCATCGCGGGCGTACAGGCGCAGCACTAAGTGCGTTTCCGCTTCGAGCACAGTGGTAGAGGAAGGCATGAACCGGAAATAAGAGGAAGTGACAACTACACTTAACTTCAAGCAGCCTGCCCAGAGCGGGCAGGCTGCTTTTAAATAGCGATACGCGCCATCTGCTTAGCGGAAGGCTTCCTTGAGCCGATTCGCGGCTAACTGCTGGGCCTCCAGCGCCTTGGGTACCACGGCATAGGTGCCGAAGAACTCGTGGGTTGTGCCGGGATAAATCATGTATAGATTGGCGACACCAACTTGCGTGAATTTGTCGGCTAGTTGCTTGCCTTCCGTCTGGAGGGGGTCAATTTCTGCCGCAATGATGGTGGCAGCAGGAAGGCCGCGCAGGTCGGCCACGTCCACAAGCGAGAGTAGACGGTCGTCGCCGTCGGCCATGGTGCGGAAGTAGTTGGCGGTGAAATACTGAATACCAGGCCGGTTGAGGGGCATAGCAGCGGCGTACTGATTGTAAGAGGCCGTGTTCAAGTCGTTGTTGGCCACGGGGTAAACCAGCAACTGGTGAATCGGCAATGCGTAGCTGCGCTCTTTGGCCAGCAAGCAGACGCCCGTGGCCATATTGCCGCCGGCGCTTTCGCCCGCTACCGCCACTTTGGCCGGGTTGCCACCAATGCTGGCGGCATTTTCTTTCACCCACTTATAGGCGGCGTAGGCATCCTCATGAGCCGCCGGAAACTTGGCTTCCGGCGAAAGCCGATAGTCCACCGACACCACGATGGCGCCCGTGTTTTCGGCCAGGGCTTTGGCCGAAGGCTCATACACATCCAGAGAGCCAATCACCCAGCCGCCGCCGTGGTAATACACCACCACGGGGAGAGGGCCGGTTAGCCCATTGGGCGTATACACCCGCACGAGCAGTCCGTCGGGGGCAGATTGGGGCGTGATGCCACCGGGCAACAAGCGCTGAGTAACCGTTACGTTGGCGGCGGGCGCGGGCCGGTTGTTTTTCTTGAGCAGGTCCTGCACGGCATCCGTTATGCTCGGGGCCATGCGGGCCTGCCGGGGGGAGAGCGTGGGCAAAGGGGGCGTGTTGTAGCTGGTGAACTGCTCGATGACAGCCAACATTTGAGGATCAATGTTTGGCGCGTAAGCCGGCGGCGGACCGATAGGCTGAATTAACACGGTGGGATCGGGGTTGTCGTCTTCACAACTCGGCAAGGCTACGCCAATGAGCAGCAGGCAGGCCAAAGTTTGGAGCCAACGAGTAGCGGGTACCCAAGAGGCAGAGAAAAAGTGTTGTTTCATAGAACAGCAAAGGAAATTGGTCGGAAATGCTCTGCATACGCAGGCCTGGCAGCCACGTCCGGCCACTTGGGACAAGACGGACTATTTCCGGGATGAACAGCGGGCTTCCGGCAACGGGCAGGCAAGTACCGCACCGCCGCCCTACTACAGCAGAAAACGCTGGAGAAAGCGCTGCATCTGCTCGGTGTAGCTGCGCGAGGTAAGCAGGTGGGTGCCGTCGTGCAGGGTGAGCACATATTCGCCGCGGGTCCAGGGACGCAGTTCTTTCACGAAGTCGGTGTTCACCACCAACGAGCGGTGCACGCGCAGAAACGTAGGGGGAGCCAGCCGCTGCTCTAGTTGGCTTAGCGTAGTCCGGATCAGATGCTGCTGCCCGGCCGCGTGAACGGTCACGTAGTTGCCGCGGGCTTCGAGGTACTGCACCTGCTCGGTCTCGACAAAGTAATAGCGCCCCTGCTGCTTGATCAACAACCGAGCGGCCCCTTCGGCCAGTGAATCCGTTGTATCGGTTGGTACGGGCGCGGGAGTTGCTGCCGGCAGTTGGCTGGCCACCGCCGGCCGGGCCAGTAGGTGCCGGACGTGGGCCAGGCAGCGCAGAAAACGGTCTGGGTCCAGCGGCTTGAGGAGGTAATCTACGGCGTGGGCTTCAAAGGCTTGCAGCGTGTACTGGTCGTAGGCCGTCACGAATACCACCACCGGCGGGGGTTGGTTGCCGAGGCGCTGCAACACTTGCACGCCGCTTAAATCCGGCATCTGCACATCCAGAAACACCACGTCCACGGGCGGGCCATGCTGCAACACAGTCAGGGCTTCCGCGCCGTTGCGGCACTCGCCGCTAATCACAAAGTCCGGCGCATCGGCTAGCAGTTGCGCCAGCCGGCGACGGGCCAGGGGTTCATCATCAACGAGTAAGGTGCGGATCACGTCCAAGGAGAAGCAGCTTAAGAGGCCAGAACAAAGGGCAAGTCCAGGCGTACGGTGTAGCCTTGCGCGGGTGCGGTATGAATGCTGAGCGTGTAGCGCGAGCCGTAAAGAGTGCGTAGCCGGTCTTCGCTGTTGCGGAGCCCGATACCCCGCACGCTGGCCGACTCCGTCGCGCCGGGGCCATCGTCCTGCACTTCCAGCAGGAGGCGGCCGTTGCGCCGCTGGGCCTGGATGCAGATAGAGCCCCCCTCAACGGCCCGGGCAATGCCGTGGCGTACAGCGTTTTCCACCAGAGGTTGTAGCAGCAGACTCGGTACCATTGCTTCTAGAGTTGCCGGATCGAGTTCGTAGCGCAGAGCGAGCCGGTCGGGAAACCGAATCTGCTCGATTTCCAGATACAAGCTCGCAAACCGGATTTCCTGCGCCAACGTCACTTGCTGCGCCTCAGGTTGGTCGAGCACCAAGCGCAGAAATTGCCCGAGCTTGCTTGTCATGCGCTGGCCGGCCTTGGGGTCGTCGCCGATGAGGGCGGTAATGGCGTTGAGGGTGTTGAAGAGAAAATGGGGGTTGAGTTGCATCTTCAGGGCCTGCAACTGGGCCTGTACCAGTTGCGTTTCCAGGCGGGCGGCTTCCAGGCTGCGGCGGCGGTAACGGTCCGAGAGTTCCAGGGCGTAGGCGGCCAGCAAGAGCATCCAGTAGAGGGGCACCCACACATTGAGGGAGGACACGGCGGCGCTCCACGATACGGGGTCGGCTGGCACGGCCAGCACCCGCAACAAAAGCAGGTACCAAAACCGATACGCCAGCGTCAGGACGAGGCTCGCACCCGCATGTACCAGTAAATACGCGGGCCACTTGCGCTGGCCGCCGGTTAAGTCGAAGCGTGATGCCAGCCAGAACACGAGGGGCGTAAGCAAGCCCCACAGGAAGCTGTGCAGCAAGGGGATAAGCACTACTTCGCGCCAGTGCACGGCCGCGCCACGGCTGATGGCCTGCCCATAAATAAGCCCCATCATAAAGAGGGCAAACAGCCCCCAGGCCAGCGCAATGCGTCCCCACTTCATACGTTCCAGTCGCAGCATAGGCAGGACGGGGCAGCACCTGCTACCGCTTTGGCAGGCAAACGAGAAGGCTCGCCCTCAAGTTGGGGATGCCGGCATTGAAGGCGAAAAAACAGCCCAGCCACTTGATATTCCACTGAGCGAGGCTTTCTCGAAGGCATCGGTTTAGAAAGGCACTAAGAACTTCTCCTGAACATTGATCCCAGACAAGAACTAGACATAAATATTTGAATCACAACTATTTACTTGCATTGTCAGGTATTGGAACGGTACGGCAAGAGCACCCGGAGTGAGAAGCTACTTTACGTAGTAATCCTAGCTGAAATCCGTACTTGTGCGGATGCTAGCCAGCCGTATATACTGTGGATGGAAGAACTTTCCGATGAAGTCCAACGCCGGCGCGCTGTCGAGTGGGCAATTGCCTTAACTACGGACACGCCGTTAGCGCCGCTTCATTACGAGCGCCAACTTCTCGAGCTCTACGCCCAGGGGGAGGTCACGCTCCAGCACGTCTTGCGGCAACTCGATACGCGGGTACACCATATTCTTTACCGCAGTCAAGCCGTTGCTCTCTTCAGCGAAGCGCAACTCTTAACGCTGCTAGACGAGTCGCGTGCCTGGAACGAGGTGCATGGCATCACGGGGTTGCTGTGCTACAGTGCCGGTCATTTCGTGCAATTATTGGAAGGTTCCGCGTCAGACGTACTAACCTTGTATGCGCGCATTCGGCGCGACCCCCGGCACCGACGGGTCGTGCTGCTTAGTGAAGGAGCCAAGCCCACGCGCTTGTTTGCTGATTGGCGAATGGCATCGGTGCTGGCGGAGCCGCTGGAATTCTATTGGGTAACCAGTCAGCTTGAAGTGGAGCCGCACCTAGACTTGCCTTATATTCCTATTACAGAGCCGCACTTGCTTACGTTGCTGCAAGCCTTCAGCAAAGAGGCCCGTTAGGCATTATGCCCTTCTTACCACAATAAATCGGCAGGCGCAACCGCCGGCCAGGTTAGCGGGGGTGGCTTGAGTTCGGCGCAGCTGCTGCAATACCCGCTCCGGTACTAGGCAGAGCGCTTTCGTTTGAGCGTACTTATCGAACTGCTGGCCGTGCCTGGTTTTGTCGCCGAAATAAGGCGTACAGACAGGGCTGCGCGGTGCCATCGGGGAACAACTCCGTGTACTCGCACTCTTGCTGTAAGCTGTAGTCCTCGCCCATAAAGGCGACTAGTTGTTCTAACTCGTAAGGCTGCACGGACATATCGCCCAAATGGGTGGCGCCACCGGGCTTGCAGACGCTGAGCAACACCCAGCTTTGCCCCCGCTGCGTCATCTGGTTTAGCGTGTTGCGGTAGGCTAGCTGTTGAGTTGGCAGGGTCAGCACGCGCAGCATGGCTCGGTCGTGCCACAGCTGGACCGTTTCGAGGGCGGGTAGCTGCCGGGCACAGGTCACGTCGTCGACCAGCCATAATACGTGGTCGTTTTGCGGCGGCGTGAACTGCCGGGCATGCGCTGCCACGGCACCCGCGCTGACGTCGACACCAATCAGGTTCGTATAGCCCTGGTTCAGCAACACGTCGACAAAGGAGGAGGCCCCGGCTCCCAAATCGAGCAACGGAGCATCCAGGGGCAGGCGCGTGCACTCAAGTAGACGCAGCGCCACCTCATTGGCACAGGCACTGTGCCCTGGGGGAGGGAGGGAAGAAGGCATGGCGGCTATACGAGGATGCGAAAAAACAGATTCGGCGGCCTGCTCCCTCCCCACCAGTCCGAGCTTTTATTCCATCTGGCTTTGCCGTAGTTCCCTGCGTAGTGCCGACCACAAAGGAAGCGCGCCGGAGTCAGCGCTTCAACAACTACGGCCCTCAATCAAGCTAAATGGGTGCCCCTACTCCACCAACGACACGCGCACTTTCTTGCCTTTCACTTTGGCCCCGAGCAGGCGCTGCACCACATCGGGAGCCATCTGGCGCGGCACGGCCACGTAGCTGTAGTAGTCGAACACTTCAATGTGGCCGACCTGCTCGCGGGTGACACCGCCCACATTCACGAAGGCGCCGACCAAGTCGTGGGCACTGATTTTATCCTTTTTACCAGCCGTAACGTGGAGAGTCACGTTTTCGGGCTTGGGGGCTTTGGGGGCGGCGGGCGGCAGCTTGGGCGCTTTCATGTCGCGCCACTGGATGCTGGCCGCCACGGGCCATTTCTGCACGTGCGCTTGCTCTTTGGGTGTGGCCAGCAGGTGGGCCGTGCCCTCGGCGCCGGCGCGGGCCGTCCGGCCTGCCCGGTGCTGGAAGCTGTCGGCTTTGTCGGGGGCGTCGTATTGCACC
The DNA here is from genome assembly GCF_964242765.1 of uncultured Hymenobacter sp. NCBI lineage: Bacteria > Pseudomonadati > Bacteroidota > Cytophagia > Cytophagales > Hymenobacteraceae > Hymenobacter > uncultured Hymenobacter sp. Next base: position 58,409 of record NZ_CAXTBM010000006.1, on the reverse strand, counting down.
ACGGTGTCGAGTAGGGTTACGTCGAGGCCGCGGGCGGCTACGTCGGTGGCTACCAGCACTTGGCTGGAGCCGTTGCGAAGCTTGAGCAGCGCTTTATCCCGTTCGGGCTGAGGCATTTTGCCGTGCAGCAGTTCGGCCGACACTTCGCGCCCTTGCAGGAAGCGCGCTAGCTCGGCGCACTTTTCGCGGGTGTTGCAGAAGATGAGGGCCCGGCCGGTTTCGGGTTGGCGCAACAGGTGCAGTAAGGCCGCCGGTTTCAACTCGCTCGGGCCTACGTGGCCCAGCAAGGTCAAACTTTCGGGCAGCCGGTCCTCGTCTTCCCCCAGGTTTATCACGCGGGGGCGAGTCAGGTTCTTCCGAATCAATTCCAGCACCTTGTCGGACATAGTAGCCGAGAACAGCAGCGTTTGGCGGCGGCGGGGCAGGCGTTTAACAATCTCCACCAGCTCGTCTTGGAAACCGAGTTCCAACAGCTTGTCAGCCTCGTCGAGCACCAACGTTTTCAACTGGTTCGGGATGATGGTGCGCCGCTCGAAGTGGTCGAGCAAACGGCCGGGCGTAGCTACCACTACATGCGGCGCCTGCTTAAGCGAGGAAGTTTCTTCGCGGAAGGCGTGGCCACCGTAAAAAGCAGCAATGCGCAGATTGGGCAAAAACTTGCCCAACCGCTTGAGGGCGTCGCGCACTTGCAGCGCCAGCTCCCGGGCCGGCACCAGCACAATCATCTGCACGGCATCATTCTTCAAATCAACCTGTTGCAACAGGCCAAGACCATAGGCGGCCGTCTTGCCGGAACCGGTGGGCGCCTGGCCGGCCACGTCCTGCCCATCCAGCGTGAGGGGCAATACTTGCTCCTGCACGGGCGTGGGCGTAGTGAACTGGAGTTCTTCCAGGGCTTGCAGAAGGGCGGGCGCGAGGCCAAGGTCAGCGAAAGAGGGCATGAGGCTATATTTTTTGCAAAGGTACGCCCTTGCGGGGGACCTCACCCCTAGCCCCTCTCCAAAAGAAAGGGGGACTAGCTTTTAGTTTTTTATTTTTAGCTCTAACTGCTTCCTACCTGATAACCTCGGGTAGTTTCCAACTGCTTAGCTCTAGCTGTTGGCGGATAGTTTGCAGTACTTGCGGCAGAGCGTGGACAACCTGGTGATGGCTGAATCTTAGTGGCGCATAGCCTAACGCCCGCAATTCGTGCGTGCGGCCCGTGTCGTATTCCACTTGCTCGGCTTCTTGATGCACTTCGCCGTCAACTTTCACAATCAGCTTTGCGCTAAGACAGACAAAGTCCACGATAAACCCACTGATGGCGTGCTGCTGGCGAAACTTAAAGCCATTCAGCTTTTGCCCGTGTAGCTCCTGCCAAAGCAGATTCTCGGCTTTCGTTGACACTTTGCGGTTAGCCCGCGCATAAGTCTTCAGCTTTCCCGCCGCTTTATATCCGTCGTAAATACGTGCTCCTGCGCGCCAGACAGTGTTATTCTGGCTATCGTCGTTAGCGGTGATACTCCTGCTTACTTGTCTCTCGCTATAAAATAGTAATAATAGCAACCTCTTAGCCTGCGTCTGGCCCCCCCTCTCTTTTATTCCGCGCATCAGGCGGCGAAAGGGGGCCAGCCCCGGAGGGGTCCCGTGAGGTCCGCCGGCTGCCTTGGTACAGCTCGTACTTCAACAAGCGGCAATCGATGGGGCCGTTGAAGAGGGGAATACGGCGTGACGCTTTCAGGCCCACGCGCTTGGCGGCTTCCAGGTTGCCGGTGAAGACGTAGGCGTCGTAGCCGGGAAAGCCGGATTTGAGCGTATCACCAATGGTTTTGTAGAGGGCATCCATTTCCGCTTCTTCGCCAATTCGCTCGCCGTAGGGCGGGTTCATCACCACCAGGCCCGGTTCCCCCTTGGGGGCGGTGGCATCCTTCACGTCGCGCACAGCGAGGCGAATGAAATCCTCCAAGCCAGCCGCCGACACGTTTTCGCGGGCCAAATCAATGTACTCAGCGGAAATATCGGAGCCGACGATGAGGGCCTGCGGCTCTTCGAGGCGGGCTTGTTCGGCGTCGAGGCGCACGGAATCCCACAGGGCCTGGTCGAAATCCGGCCAGTTCTGGAAGCTGAATTTGCCTTGATGATACAGGCCCGGCGCAATACGTTGGGCAATCAGGGCCGCTTCGGTGAGAATGGTGCCCGAGCCGCACATGGGGTCAACGAGCGTTTTGTGGCCGTCCCAATCGGCGAGCAGCAGGATGCCCGCGGCCAGGATTTCGTTGAGCGGGGCCACGTTGGTTTGCTGACGGTAGCCGCGCCGGTGCAAGGAGTCGCCGCTGGAATCGAGGCTCAGTACCACCTCGTTTTCAATCATGTGCAGGTGCAACCGAATATCGGGGTTCTTCACATCCACGCTGGGCCGCTCGCCAGTGCGGTTGCGGAACTGATCCACAATGGCATCCTTGGTGAGCTGGGCCACGAAGAGCGAGTGCTCCAAGTTGGATTTGTTGACGACGGCCGTAATGGCAAAGGTCTGGTCGGGTTGGATGTAGTCGGCCCAGTTGATGCGGCCGGCTTCCCGGTAGAGCGTTTTCTCGTCGGGTGCGTAGAAGCCGGCGAAGGGCCGCAGGATGCGGATGGCGGTGCGGCACCACAGGTTGGCTTCGTAGCAAAGCTGCATGTCGCCGCTGAATTCTACGGCCCGCTGGCCTACTTTATCAATGGTGGCGCCGAGCTGGTGCAGTTCTTCCGCCAGTACTTCTTCGAGGCCAAACTGGGTGGTGGCCGTCATGTAGAACGGAGCGGAGCGGCGAGATGGGGCCATGCAAGTGCGTAGTGAGGTGAAGCCGCAAAGGTCGGTATTAGTAGCGGGCAACCTAGGCGTCAGGGCAGAAAACTCGTACTTGGGTGCAGTCCTGTTCCTGTTCCCTCCTTGTATGGCCCGCGGTTCTTTTCTCTTCGACCCCAACAAAAGCTCCCTGTTTTATCTGGCCTTGTTTGTGAGCTTGATGCTGCTTGGCCTCACGGCATCAGAAGCCATGGGCGGGCACTACTCTATTATTGGCAGCGTAGCTTCGTTTCTGGGGCTATTTGTAGCCTTCCAGAGCTGGAAAGCCGCCGACGACGCCTCGCGCAATGCCGACAAGGCGCTTGAAGAAATGCAGCAGCTGGCGCAGGAAACCCGCCAACTAGTGGAAAGAAGCACGGCAGTGGAAGAGCAAATCAAAACGGCCGTCACCACTATCAGCGACGCCACCCGCGAGCTATACAAAGGGTTTCAGCCGATTATGACGGAGGTTCGGAAGTTTTTAGCGGAAGCCGAAAACAGCAAGTATTTGGCCCTGATGACGGATTCGGCAGCCATTGGCACATTTTACGCCCGCCATCATCAGCCGGCGCTCAACCAGCGGGAACTGGACGCCCTCACCAACCAGATTCACGATTTGCTGCTCGCGCGTGCCCGCGATGCCCGCGAATTTTACATGGCCACGCTGGCCGCCGCCGAAACCCCCGAAGCCTTCCCTCCCGCCCAAGACCACAACGGTCTGTTTCATCACTACGTGCAGGGCGTGTGGCAGCAGTTTCACCCCGATGCGCCCATCACGGCCGACACCTGGGACGAGCACCGCGCGCAACACGTAGCTACGCTGCACCAGCTGCAAGAAACCTTCGCCTCCCTCTCCGACCACCGCGAGCAGAAAGCGGCCGGCCTGCCCTTGCACCGCACACTACCCGTGCTGCCGCTGCAACTCTTCATCCGCTTCAATGCCGAATCGCACGAGCCATTTCGGGCCCTGGTGGTGTTCTTAGGCCAGTATAACCTCGACCGGGTAGCCGATGCCCGCGCCATGCAAACCACCGACCCAGAGCTGGTCCGCACCTTCATCAGCATGTTCGAAAGCCTCACCAGCCTCGACGACACGCCCGCGTATCAGGCGTTGCGGAAGCAGTTTCCGCTGTGAGGAATAGTAAAGTAGTAGGGTTGCTCTGTCGTTTGTAGCGATGATGTCCGTTATAAATCATTGAGCCCTATGGATGTTATAACGGCGAATAAATATCTTGATGTGATTTCTTAACTGTGAAAACGACCTAGTAATTGAGCACACACGCTCTTTGGAATTCCTAGCTCTATGAACTTGTCAGAACAAATAGCAAAGCAATTCAGAGAGGTTTATTTCGGAGGAAACTGGACTGCCGTAAACTTGAAAGAGAGTTTGGCTAACGTAACCTGGCAACAAGCTACAACCAAGGTTCACTCGTTCAATACTATCGCCGCTCTCGTTTACCACACAACGTACTACGTAAGCGCCGTTCTGAAGGTACTTGAAGGAAAACCGCTTGAAGCTAAGGATGCCTACAGCTTCAACCACCTCCCAATTCTCACTCCCGAAGACTGGGAGAAATTATTAAGTGAGACCTGGACCGATGCCGAACACTTTGCCTGCTTGGTAGAACTGCTGCCAGAAAGCACGCTCTGGGAAAACTTCTCGGATCAGAAGTACGGGAGTTACTACCGAAATATTCAGGGTATTATCGAGCATACCCACTACCATTTAGGACAAATAATTCTGATAAAGAAAATGCTTTTACTGGCTGATGAGAATTGATATACTGCCTGCCACTGGCGCAGTTTCACCTATGGTCTGCGCTAGTGGCCTATTGATTATTTCGGGAGATTCTCCCCGCTGCCTCCCAAGCTATTTTCTTCTCCTGCGCTGGCCTAAAGCCAGCTTTTCTTTTTCCTGCCTATTTTGCCGGTATGGCTACTCCTCTCACCACCCCTTCTCCTACCGATACCTCCGCTCCCGCCCGCAGCTACGCGCTGCCGATGGTGGCCATGACGGCCCTGTTCTTTTTGTTCGGGGCCGTCACCAATTTCAACGATGTGCTCATGCCCTACCTCAAGGACGTGTGCCAGCTCACCGATTTGCAGTCGTCGGCGGTGCAATCGGCATTTTTTGGGGCGTATTTTCTGATGTCGTTGCCGGCGGGTTGGGTGCTGAAACGGCTGGGCTACCAGCGCGGTATTGTGGCGGGTTTGCTGGTCATGGCGGTGGGGGCGCTCTTGTTCGTGCCGGCCGCCAACACCCGCGCCTTCGGGCTGTTCCTGACGGCGCTGGCAGTGCTGGGCGCGGGTATCACGCTGCTGCAAGTGGCCGCCAACCCCTACGTGAGTGTGCTGGGGCCGGCCCGCTCGGCGGCGGCGCGGGTCAGCATCGTGGGCGTGGCCAACAACTTTGGCGGCGCGCTTTCGCCGCTGGTGGGCGGGCTGGTGCTGTTTGGCGGTTCGGTGGCGCTCAAGGCCCGGCTGGCGGCGCTGCCGCTGGCCCAACGCCTGGGAGAGGAATCACAGCTGGTAAAAGCGCCGTATCTGGGGCTGGCGGCGTTTCTGGTGCTGTTGGCGGGTTTGTTCTTTTTCGTGGTGAAGCTGCCGGAAATCGAGAGCCTGCCCGTAGAGGAAGAAACGCGCGGGGCTGAACGGGACGAAGAGGGTCATCTGCGGATTGTGCGCCGAAAAAGCGCCCTGGAGTTCCCGCATCTGCTGCTGGGCATTGGGGCTATTTTCGTGTATGTGGGCGTGGAAGTCGGGCTCGGCTCGTTTCTAATTCGCTACGGCGAAGCGCAGGGCATTCAGCAGCTTTCCGCTTTCACCCAAAGCCTGGTGCGCGGCTTGAACGTGGCCACCAACTACGCCATTACCCTTTTCGGCCAATCCCCGGCGCCCATTGACACCACGGCCGGTTTCACGAAGGCCGTGGGCGCGGTGCTGGTATCGTCGTACTGGTTTGGTTCGTTGGTGGGCCGGGTGGTGGGCATTCCGCTGCTCCTCAAGTTTCACAACCGCGCCTTGCTGGTGGCGGTGTGCGCGGCCGGCGTGGCACTGGTGGGGGCTTCCATTATGAGCAGCGGCGAAACGGCGCTGTGGCTTGTCGTGCTTTGCGGTTTGATGAACTCTATTATGTGGCCGGTTATCTTTCCGTTGGCCATTACGGGGCTCGGGCGTTTCACCAAGCAAGGCTCGTCGTATCTGGTTATGGCCATTGTGGGCGGCGCCATTATTCCGCCCCTCATGGGCTGGTTGGCTACGCACGGCGGCGGGCTCCGGGTAGCCTTTGTGGTGCCTTTGCTGTGCTACGCTTATTTGCTGTTCTACTCGCTGAGTGGATACCGGGTGCGGTAAGCCGTAGCGCGAAGCCTTGGCTTCGCGTATCATTGCCCGACTGTCGTTGCGCATAAACCACTTCAGCAACGCTACGCGAAGCCAAGGCTTCGCGCTACAGCCTATCTTTGCCTCATGCTCGAACACAACGTTTCCCTTCGGCCCTACAATACTTTCAATCTGGAGGTGAAGGCCCGGCTGTTTGCCCGCTTCACTTCCACCGATGAACTGCGGGCCTTGCTGGCCCTGCCCGAAGTGCAGCAAACAGAACAACTAATCCTTGGGGGAGGGTCCAACTTACTTTTCACCAAGGATTTCGATGGCGTGGTGCTGAAAAATGAAATCCGCGGCCTAGAGGTTATCAGCCAGGACGAGGACACCGCGCTGGTGCGGGCGCTCGCCGGCGAGTCGTGGCACGGGCTGGTGCAGTATGCCCTAGATCAGGAGTTGAGCGGCATCGAGAATCTGTCGTTGATTCCGGGTACGGTGGGCGCGGCGCCCTTGCAGAACATTGGGGCGTATGGCGCGGAGCTGAAAGACACCTTCGAGGAACTGGAAGCACTGGAAACTGCCACCGGCCAGCTGCGCACGTTTTCAGTGGAAGAATGCGGCTTTGGCTACCGGGAAAGCGTGTTTAAGGGGCCACTCAAAAACCAGTACATCGTCACGAGCGTGGTGCTGCGCCTGCACCGCCGGGCCCAAACCAACGTGAGCTACGGCGCCATTCAAACCACCTTGCAGGACCTAGGCATCACCGACGAGCCCACGCCCCGCCACGTGAGTGAGGCCGTCGTGCACATCCGCCGTAGCAAGCTCCCCGACCCCGCCGAAATCGGTAACGCGGGCTCGTTTTTCAAAAACCCGGAAGTTTCCCAGCACAAATACGACGAGTTGAAGGCGCTCTACCCCGATCTACCCGGCTATCCTGTACCCGGCGGCGTGAAGGTGCCTGCGGCCTGGCTGATTGAGCAGTGCGGCTGGAAAGGTCTGCGCCGCGGCCCCCACGGCGTCCACGACCGGCAGGCGCTGGTGCTCGTCAACCACGGCGGCGCGCAAGGCCAGGACATCCGGGATTTGGCCTTTGAAATTATTGCGTCGGTGCGCGAGAAGTTTGGGGTGGAGCTACATCCCGAAGTGAATATTATGTAGCGGGTTTTCGCAAGGCCTTCCTGCTGAGCCTGCTAGCTAGGCCCGCGTTGCTACCAGTAGCTCACGTAGCGTAACCGGCCGCGTAGCATCGGAACAGGCGCACTTCTTGAATGGTCAGGAAGCTTTTTGTTGCTTCCAGCGCCGTTCGCGCCACTGCTGTTGCTGTGTTTCGTCCTGAAACGTCCAGGCTACAAGGCGGCTAACTTTCTGACCCTGGCTCATATCTATCGTTTTTACGTCCACGGCGTTGGCTTGCTTGAGGAAGTGGTAAGCGCTCGGCAACGTCTCCTTTTTGGAAATAAGGGAGGTGAACCACAACACCCGTGCGGCCAGCGGGGCACTTTGCTCTACCATGTGCCGCACAAAAGCTTCTTCGCCGCCCTCGTACCAAAGCTCGGTGTTTTTGCCGCCAAAGTTGGGCGAAGGCTCCAGGGAGTGGGCATGCCCCAGGTTGCGGGTTTTGCGCTGGTTGCTGGCGGCGGCTTCTTCGGCCGAAGCATGAAACGGCGGGTTGCAGACCGTTAAATCAAACTCTTCCCGCGGCTTTACTATGCCCTCAAAGATGTCCTGCGCGTGATTCTGCAACCGAAAGTCGATGCGCCCGGCCAGCACCGGGTTGGCGGCCACCATGTGCTTGGCCGCTCGAATAGCCACCGGATCAATGTCGGAGCCGACGAAGCGCCAGTTGTACTCCCGCGTCCCGATAATGGGATACACGCAGTTGGCGCCCACGCCAACATCGAGCACGTGCACTGACTTACCGCGCGGCACCTCTTCCCCGTTGCGAGTTGCCAGCAGATCAGCGGCGTAGTGGATATAATCGGCGCGACCGGGAATGGGCGGGCAGAGGTAGCCCGCCGGAATATCCCAGTTCGCAACGCCGTAAAACTGCTTCAGCAGCGCTTTATTCAGGGCTTTTACCGCGGCCGGGTCAGCAAAGTCGATGCTTTCGTCGTTGTAGGTATTGCGCGTCACGAAGGGCGCGAGGTCGGGACTATGCGCTATGAGTTGCGGGAAATCGTAGCGGGCGGCGTGGCGGTTGCGGGTGTGCAAAATGCGGTTGGAAAAAGGTAAAATCAGTATCGGGCTACAACTGCGTGGCGGCCGGCTGGTTGCGGTGGCGCCAGTTGGCTACCGCCCCCAGGAGCAATGACAAGAGCAAAAAGACCAGCAGTACCAGCATGCTATTGACCAGCACCTGCCGGTATCCCAGCGCCTCCACATCCACAAACGGATACGGATAGAAACGAGTAGCCAGCCCGTGCCACAGCGTGTACGCCAAGTAAACTGCAGGATACACCAGCCAATACGGCAGCGTCCGCAGCTTCACCGGCCGCCCCGACACGAACCAGAGCCAGTAGCCCAGCATGTACAAAGGTACGAGGCCGTGAATGATGTTGTCGGCCACGCGCCCCCACTCACTTAACGGCACCAACCCGCGCAGCACCGCTTGGTACACCACCCCCACTACCAGAATATACACCGTAACGGCCGTCCCGACCTCGGCCCGACCAGCAAAACGCCCCAGTTTGGTGGTGGTTCCGAGGCTAGCTGCCAGGAAATACAGCGCCACCAACGCATTGGTGAGAATAGTGAAGTAGCTGAAAAACCGGATTACCGTTTCCAGCGCTGGCAGTTGCCGGTTGGCGAAGGTTAGGTAGAACTGCAAGCCGATACCCAGTAGTCCTAAAGCCGCGCCGCCCAGGGCTGGCATAGTTGTTCTACGCAACTCATTCATAGCTTATTATTGTCGCTAAGCCCTGCCACAAGCATTAATATAGACACAATTCAATACCTGCAAAAAAAGTCACCCCTCCACTTGCCTTAGCGAATGGAGGGGTGGCTTCAAATAGACGCTTATGTAAGCAAAAGGAAAGCTACTTCAGCACGGCTACCGTGGCGCCGTCGCCACCCCGGTCGGCGTGCTCGTCGGCTACGCTGGCCACCTGGCGGGTGCGGTGCAGGTAGTCGCGCACCACTTGGCGGAGTACCCCGTTGCCGCGGCCGTGCAGAAACTTGATTTCCGGCACGCCCAGCATCACGGCATCATCCACGTAGGCCATGACTTTGTTGAGGGCATCTTCGGCCCGCTCGCCGCGCAAATCCAGCGTCGGGCTGAAGTTCGACATCTTGCCAGTGGTATCGAAGCCGGAATACTGCGCCGGTGCCTTACGGGCCGCTTCCTTTTCCCGCTCCCGGATTTCGTTGCGCGTGAGCTTTTCGAGCTGGTTGACCTTGACGATGGTTTTCATGCCCCCGAAGCTTACCTCGGCCGTCTTGCCTTTCACGCTCATCAGTTCGCCGTAGCCTTCCTGCCCGATCAGGGCCACTTTGTCGCCCAGCTTCAGCGTGCCGGGTTCGGCTAGCTCCCGCGTGCCCTTGGGTTTGGGCGGCTCGATTTGCAGCTTTTCGCGCACGAACGTATCCAGCTTGCCGCGGGCTTCTTTGGTGCGCTCCTTGTCGGCCTGGCCCAGGCGGATTTCCTGGATGGTCGCTTCGATCTGCTGGTTGGTGTCCTTGAGCAGGGCCTTAGCCTTCTGTTTGGCATCACGCAGCACGTCGAGCGTGGTATCGTCGAGGTACTTCTTGAGGTCCTGGTACTCCTGCGCCGCTTTTTTGAGGCGCCGCTCCTGCTTGATGGCTTCGGCGGTGCGCGCTTCGAGGTCGGTTTTCTCTTTTTCGAGGCCTTCCAACAGCCGGTCGTAGCGGATCTTGTCTTTGCCGACGAGCTGCGTGGCCCGTTCCACAATCTGCTTGGGCAAGCCAATTTTGCGGGCAATTTCAATGGCAAACGACGAGCCGGGCTTGCCGATTTCCAAGCGGTAGAGGGGCTGCAACTGCTCGGGGTCGTAGCGCATGGCCCCATTCACGATGCCGGGCGTGCGCTCAGCGAAGTTCTTGAGGTTGGTGTAGTGCGTGGTGATGACGCCGAAGCTGCGCGTCCGGTTTAGCTGCTCCAGCACCGATTCGGCAATGGCGCCGCCTAGCATCGGCTCGGTGCCCGTGCCGAATTCGTCGATGAGCACCAGGCTGCGCTTGTTGGCCAGCGTCACGAATTGCTTCATGCTAAGTAAGTGCGAGGAATACGTGCTCAAGTCGTTTTCCAGGCTCTGCTCGTCGCCGATGTCGAGGAAGATGTCGTCGAACATGCCCGCCTCCGAGTTTTCGCCTGCCGGTATCAGCAAGCCGCACTGAAGCATGTACTGCACCAAGCCCACCGTCTTCATGGTCACCGACTTCCCCCCGGCGTTTGGTCCCGAAATCAACAGGATGCGCTGCTCGTAATTCAGCTCCATATCGAGCGGTACCACTTCGCGCGGGTCGTCTTTGGCGTGCTTCTGGAAAGTAAGAAACAACAACGGATGCCGCACCTGTTTCCAGTGCGCCAGCGGCCGGGCACTCAGCGTGGGCAAGGTAGCTTCTAGCTGCAACGCCAGCCGCGCCTTGGCCCGAATGAAATCCAGCAAGCCCAGATACTGGTACGCCTTGCGCAAATCCGGGATGTGCGGCCGCAACTGGTCGGTGAGGGCCGTCAAGATTCGGATTAGCTCGCGCTGATACGCATTTTCCAGGTCCTTGATGTCGTTGTTTAGCTCGAACACCGCCTCCGGCTCGATGTAGACGGTTTGCCCCGAAGCTGATTCATCGTGAATCAACCCCTTCACTCGCCGCTTATGCTCGGCAACGACGGGCAGCACAAGGCGGCCGCCGCGGATGGTGGGCTCGGCATCACCGGGCACCCAACCCTCCGATTTGGCATGGCGCAGGATGCCCGCAATCTGCTTGCGCAGCTGCACCTGCCGCGCAATCAGCTCCTGCCGGATCTGGCTCAGCAGCGGCGAGGCATTGTCGCGCACCGCGCCTTCGTCGTCCACTACTTTATCCAGGGCCGCCAGCAAGTTGCGGTCAACCTGCACGCCAATACCGAGCAGGCGCAAGGTCGGGTAGAGCTCTTCGGCCGCTTGGCTGAAGAAGGTAAGGGCCTGCCGAATCGTGCGCAAGCTCATCTTCACGGCGAAGAAAGCCGCTACATCCAGGTAGGCGCCGGGCAAACTAGCCCGCACCAGTTGCGGATTTACGTCGTGGTAGTGCTGGCTCGGAAAATCGGCGCCGCTGTGGAGCAGGCCGCGGAATTCATCGGTTTGGAGCAGGAGCTTCTCTAGCTGATCGTGCTTGGTTTGGAACGTCATCTTGGCCACAAACTGGCGGCCCAAAGCGCTCAGACACATAGATTCCAGCATCTCGCGCAGTTGCGCGAAGCCTATTTTCTGCTCGAAGTTGGTAGGGAGAATCAAATCAGGTAGTTGGTAACAGGTAAGCGGTATTCAGATTAGATTGTAAAGATAAACAGTTGAAAAGGCGGGAAAGATTCAGTGGAGTTAATAAACCTCGCCCTACACTCATAGCCACACTTTGCTTCTGGCTCGTCGAGCATTCCACCAGGCGCTCAAATAAGCAAGGCCATTTCCATACATCATAAATACTGAGCCTGTCTTTCCAGTTTTGATTCCGCGCAGTAGTAGATAACCAGTGAGATATAGCAACGACACCACAACTATCCAACCCAAGATGTTAGCTATCGGTTTCTCGAAAAAGGTCTTTTCGCGCTTGATAATTACTTGATCTGATGCGTCAACAGTAGAAAATAAAGCTATTCGCTGCATTTCAAAGTCAGCCGCCAATACTTCTATATCATCTTTTGCGCACAAAGCACCTTGGTGTCTTAATACTACTTTCTGACCTGAATGAAGGCGAAATATCAAATGTTTGTTTTCATTGTAATTATGATAAGCATAAGAGGCAATCTGATTCAATGGAATCTGCTGAACCGCAACTGACGGAGAGGCTTGGATAAGCAATGTTTCTGCCGTTAAAGTCACAATAAGTTTCTTCCTCGCTACTTTCTTTAGCAAATAATAACCAAGAGCACCACAAACGCTAGTCCAGGCTAGGAGGAATATTATGGGAACACCAATGGTTTTACGCACTAATACTATACCACCAAAATACAGGAGCAAACCACCAACAAGAATTGCAATAGATATCCACGGTCGTATGAACCGAATTGTGTAGTTCTTCATACATAGTTAGTTGTCCCCTATTAATATTACATCTCGCCTTCCACTCCTAGCCCGAATAGCGCGAAGTCGTACTTCACGGGGTCGGTGGGGTCGAAGGTGCGCAGGTGGGCGGTGAGGTCTTCGGCGGCCAGCCAGTCCATCTGCTTGCGTTCCAGCAAACCCAGGCGGCGCGCCACGCGCTCCACGTGCACGTCGCAGGGGCAGATTAGCTCGCTCATCGGCAGGCGGGTCCAGAGGCCGAAATCAACGCCTCGGTCGTCTTGTCTTACCATCCAGCGCAAATACATGTTCACGCGCTTGCAGGCCGAGCCGCGGGCGGGCGTGGCCACATGCTTGCGGGTGCGTTGCGGCGCGTCGGGCAAACTGAAGAACAGATTATGAAAGGTTGAGAGCCGCTCCTTTTGCGTGTTGCCGATGAGGAAGCCGTCTTCCAGCGTGTCGTGGCTGGTGTAGAACCAGCGCAGCCAGTGCACGAAGTACAGCAGGTCGGTGTCGCAGAAGGTGCGGTGGCAGAAACCGAGCAGGCGCTTCAGGTCCTCGTCGGAGTGCTGGGTGACAAACTGGTAGGGCGCATCATCCATGCGGCGCATCAGCTCGTGGCATTTGCTGATGATGGTCGGCCGCCGACCCCAGGCTAGCAGCGCCGCAAACAACCCGCTGATTTCCACGTCCTGCCGCTGCGTGAAGCGGTGCGGGATGCTGATAGGGTCGTTGACGACGAAGGCCGGGCGGTTGTAGTGGTCGTACTGCTCCTCCAGCAGAGTACGAACCTGAGCGTGGTTCATTGTTGAAAGCAAGATAGAAGTGAGGAGGTAAAATAGTCAGTGACGACGTGGTGTCAAGAAAGCCCGTTCAGTACTATTTTTCTTTGTTAGGGCTCTGCAAAGGCGCAACTAAACTCATCGGTCATGCTGCGCGGGGTTGAAGCATGAGAGATACTTTGGCAACGTGAGCAGGCGAGATACTTCGGTAAGCAGACGCCGGAGCAAGCAGGACGACCTTGCGTTTTAGGACGCAGCCCAACAAAGCAAAACCAGTAAGAGGTGAAACCTGCGTTCTGGAAGCTAGTCAAGCGTCAGAACGAAAGGCTCACCTCTTACTTCTTGCAACTTATTTCTCGGCTACGGCACGTAGCTGGTTTCGACGCGGAAGCGGGCATCGGGCGTGGCTAGGCGCTGCACGGCGCGGGGCGAGAGACGCACCAGGATGTTGTTGTTTTCGCCGGTGTTGGGCAGCACCCCAATCACGCGCACGTACACCGACTGTCCGTTCATGATGTTGCGCACCTGCATAATGGTACCCACGGCCGCCGTTTTGTGCAGGGCCAAGTACTTGTCGGTGTTGCTGTTGGCAATGCTGGTCGCTAAGCCGCTCTCCGTTACCCGGCGCACAATTTCACTGGCCCGCTCCGGAGCCCGCTCTTCCTCTTTCTCGGGGAGGACAGGCGCTACGGTTGACGTGGTAGCGGTATCCCGGGGACGCTCATTCTGGGCGGACTGCTCTGGGCGAGTAGGAGTTGGCCGAACGGGCGTAGGCGTAGAAACCGGCGCGGGGTTTGGCGCGGGATTGGCGGGTGCCGCTGCTACTGCGGGCTCCCGGGTAACGGGTGCGGCGGGCTTAGGCGCGGGCGTTGCAGGGCGGGCTGGTGCCGCCGCAGCGCGCGATATGAAAATCGTTTGGCCTATGCGCACGTTGTAGCTGGGGGCGAAACCGTTGAGCTGTGCCAGCGCCTGCGGCGTGGTGCCGTATTGCCGAGCAATAGAAAACAAAGTTTGGCCGGCAACTACTTTGTGCACGCGGTTGCCGCGAGTAGCAGGGGGCAATGTGCGCACGGCACCGGTTGCGGCGGGCGCCTTGGCTGGGGCGGCCTGCTTGGGGGCGGCTGGGTTGGGCATTACGGCCCGCTCACGCGGCACCAGCACCACCTGCCCCGTTACCAGAGCGCCTTGGAGGCCAGTGTTAGCTTCCACAATTTGCTCGACGGGCACTTTATAACGGCGCGACAGACCGTAGAGCGTTTCGCCGGGCGCCACCCGGTGCTTGATAAGCATTTTGTTGTTGCGGTACTCCACCCCAATAGAATCGGGAGGAGCAACGAAACCCGGAATTGCCAGAGCCGAGAAACCAGAAAACACAAGCGCGACGGACAGCAAGGAAAATCGAAACATAAAACAAACCAGCCGAAGCCAGCGGCAACCAGAAAAATCCAAAGAAAACCATGCAAAGCCGGGAGTACCCCGGCGTGAGTTATAATCAGCCAAAAAGCCTAAACGCCCTGGCGCAGAAACTCTGCCGAAAGTTAGGGATTCGGGCGCAGTCCTGTGCCTGGATATGACGACGGAAATTTTTTATTGCTTGTTTTGCTGATTATCCTGCTCTTCTTCCTCTCCTCATGCACGCCATCGGCATTATTCCCGCCCGTTACGCTTCCACCCGCCTGCCCGGCAAGCCGTTAATTGACTTGGGCGGTAAGTCCATGATTCGGCGCGTAGTAGAGCAGGCCCGCCGCTCTAGTTTAAGCCGGGTGGTAGTGGCCACCGACGACGAGCGAATTCAGCGCCACGTAGAAAGTTTCGGGGGCGAGGCCTTGCTCACGGCCGCCAATCACCCCAGTGGCACCGACCGAGTGCGCGACGCTTACCAGCAGCTTGCTGTTTCGGCCGACTGCATTATCAATATTCAGGGGGATGAGCCGTTCATCCACCCCGCTCAGATTGATGCCTTGGTGCAGCTTTTCAACCGTTCCAACCCGCCGCAACTAGCCACCCTAGTAAAACCAGTGGTCAGCGACGAAGAGCTGTTCAGCCCGCACCTGCCTAAAGTTGTGCTCGATACGCAGGGCTACGCCATGTATTTCAGCCGCCACCCGCTGCCCTATCAGCGCCAGTACCCATCCGCCGACTGGCTGCTGCATCACCGCTACCTGCGCCACATCGGGCTTTATGCCTACCGCCCCGACGTGCTGGAAGAAATCACGCAGCTTTCCCCTTCGCCGCTGGAGCTGGCCGAAAGCTTGGAACAGTTGCGGTGGCTGGAAAACGGCTACCGTATCCTGACGGCCGAAACCGAGCTAGCGACCCTCGGCATCGACACCCCGGAGGACGTGGAGAGAGCCCTCATGCAACTGAAAGCAAACGGCGAGGAAGTAAGCAGCTAGTTGTTCAAGGGCTGCCCCGCCGATTGCAGCTCAACTGTATCCTCATTGCTTTCGGCCTTTCGTGCTACGTGCTGCTCAGCCGTGTCGCGCTGCTCTTCTTGCATTTCCTTGGACAGAAAGAAGTTGAGGGCTGTCCGAATGACAGCTACTGCCCCGAGCTTGCCGATCTGGTCCCAGCTGGGCGCAATGGCCGTGGAGAGAATGTCGGCGCCCAACTGAAATTCCAAAGCCAGCGCCAGATACCGGGCCAAGGTGAGGCGGATGGCCGTGAAGTCGGCGGTGCGGCGCGCCAGCAAGGCTTGCGTGAAAAGCTTGGCCGCTAGCAAAATGCCGATGGCAATGGTGAGGGCACCAATGGTTTCCACTCCCAGCTTCAGCCATTGCACCACCGTTACGACGCCAGTTTCGGCCTGAGAAAACAAAGTAACGGGCTCAGTGGGCATGTATTTCCGGAAAATGACGGGAGCAGGAAGTGTTGCTGAGTAACGAAGACAAGCTACTATATATAGATACCTAGAGCCTCGCCACAACTCGGCTACTACCACTACCCACCAGCAACGCATACGCAGCCGACCGTGACGAGGTAATGCGGAGCACCAATCTGTTCTACCCGCCGGCTTTCTTGGCTTTGTATTTCTGCTCGAGCAGTACGGCCAGCACTTTGTCGCGGAAGTCGCCTTGAATCAAAACTTCGCCGTCTTTGGCATTGCCTCCCACACCGCACTTGGTCTTGAGCAGCTTGCTCAGCGCCTGCAAATCGGCATCCTGCCCCACGAAGCCGGTAACGAGCGTTACTTGCTTGCCGCCTCTGGATTTCTTGTCGAGCTGCACGCGCAAATTCTGCTGTTGCGGGGGCAGCGTAGTAACTTCCTGGTCGCCGGTAGACTGGTATTCGAAATCTGGATTAGTGGAGTACACCACTCCTTCCCGGCGGTTTTTATCGGCTTTCATGAGTGAAGTTGTGAAGGATGAAGTTGCAAAGTTGCCGTTTAATCGGTGCATACGGACTAATAGGCTACCGGCAACTCACAAATTCGCCTTCGCACAAGTTCGCTACACCGCTACTTCCAGGGCCAGTGGCGTCAGCTTCACTTCAAAGGCGGTGGCATCTTCTATGTAGTCACCATCGATGTGGAAGCCAATGGGCGCAGTGGAGCGCACCAGAATGTGGTGCGAGGTATGATAGACGGCCCCGCCGGAAGTAGCCAGCGTGCCCAGTGCCAGCCCCAGTCCCACCCGCACGGCCCGCGTCAACGACAAGCCATCAATCAAGCACACATCGAGCAGGCCATCCTCGATGTTGGCGAGGGGCGCGATGTAGGCGTTGTTGCCGTATTGGGCGGCGTTGGCGAAAGCCAGCACGTAGCAACTCGTATCAATAATTTGGTTGTTGAGTTCCACCTGGATGGGGGTCGGCCGGAACCGGCGGTACTCGCGCAGCGCCACCTTCACGTAGGTACTTAGGCCCCGGGTGCCGGCTTGGGCAAACATCTTGCTTACGTGGGCGTCGAAGCCTAACCCGGCCGTGCAGAAAAAAGGCCGACCATTGAGGTAGCCCACATCAATACGCTGAAATGCAGGGCGGCAGGCCCGGCGTACGGCGCCGGCAATATCGAGCGGAATCTTCAGGTGGCGGGCCAGCCCGTTGCCGGAGCCGCGGGGCACCACGCCCAAGGCCGCCGCCGTGCCGAGCAGTCCCCGCCCTACTTCGTTCACCGTTCCGTCGCCCCCCACGGCTACCACCACCCGAAAGCCCTCGGCCGCGGCCTGCTGGGCCAACGTTTCGGCGTGGCCGGCAAACTTGGTTGGCCAGACAGCAAACTCCGCTCCGGCCTCCGTGGCATAGCGCGTTAGCAAAGCCAGCACATCTTGCGTGCGGTTGGTACCAGAAGTTGGATTCAGAATAAAGCAGATGCGCACCTTAGAAACGAATAACAGAGTGGCGAAACAGCTAAATAAGCCGTTGGACTGGACAAAGGTACGGCTGCTAGCTGCCGGAGTAGCATCTTTCGACAGCATGCAGCCTGGCTAGAGTCAAACCAGCCCGGCAGCTGCCAGTCACCCATTGCTTGCGTGTTTGTTTCTGCCAGCTACAAGTAATGGAGTATAACCGCAAAGCAATACTATTCAGCCTAACAACAAAAAAGGCCTTCCTAGTAGTAGGAAGGCCTTTTTGATGATCTTGAAACAGCTTAGCCGTTCATCTTCTCGCCTAGTTTCTGGATGAGGTCGGCGGTGCGGGTGCTGTAGCCGAACTCGTTGTCGTACCAGCCGACCACTTTCACCAACGAGCCGTTGCTCGAAGTCAGCTGCGAGTCGAACACGCACGAGTGGGGGTTGCCCACGATGTCGATGCTCACCAGCGGGTCGGTGCTGTATTCCAGGATGCCTTTCAGCGGGCCTTCAGCAGCGGCTTTCATGGCGTCGTTGATTTGCTCTTTGGTTACTTCCTGCTTCAGAATTACGGTTAGGTCGGTCGTAGAGCCATCCGGAATAGGCACGCGCATGGCAATACCGTCCAGCTTGCCCTTCAACTGGGGCAGCACCAGCCCTACGGCTTTGGCAGCACCGGTACTGGTCGGGATGATGCTATACGCAGCGGCCCGAGCCCGACGCAGGTCTTTGTGCGGCGCGTCTTGCAGATTCTGGTCGGAAGTATAGGCGTGCACCGTGGTGATGTAGCCTTTCTCGATACCGAAAGCATCATCCAATACCTTGGCCATCGGGGCCAGGCAGTTGGTGGTGCAGCTGGCGTTGCTGAGGATGGTTTCGCTGCCGGTCAGGATGTCTTCGTTCACACCGAGCACCACGGTTGGGATGTTGCCGGTTGCGGGAGCCGAAATAACCACCTTCTTGGCGCCGGCCGTGATGTGCTGACCTGCGCCCGCCTCATCCACGAAACGGCCCGTCGATTCGAGCACTACGTCAATACCCATCTCACCCCAGGGCAGTAGCTTGGGGTCACGCTCGGCCAGGGCCTGAATGCGCTGACCGTTGACGGTCAGGCTGTTCTCGTCGTACGCTACCGTGCCATTAAAGCGGCCGTGTACCGAGTCGAACTTGAGCAAGTGAGCCAGCGTCTTGTTGTCTGTGAGGTCGTTGATAGCTACGACTTCCACGTTGTCGCGCTCGAGCAGCGACTTGAACGTCAGACGGCCAATCCGGCCGAAGCCGTTGATGGCGACTTTGATTTTAGCCATATTGTTAGGGGAATGGGGTGTTTAACGGCCTGCAAAGGCCGGGTGAAAAACGCGCAGCGAAGGTACAGGGCTCGGGGTACTTCGCCAAATCACTAAGCTTTCTACGATAGATTCAATTCAAATGAAAGTTTTTTCTCTTGACAATCAATTGGTTTACCTTCCCAAGCCAAACTTTTTAGTGCCGGGTAGTTGCCCAGAAGAAGGCAACCTCTATCTTTGCACCACCAAAACGGAAAACGCCTTCTTATCTGGTCCGTTCGTCTAGGGGTTAGGACAGTAGATTTTCATTCTACCAACAGGGGTTCGATTCCCCTACGGACTACTCGCCTCCCGTTTTGGCTTTCTTTTAAAACCCGCTTATCAACTTGATGAGCGGGTTTTTTGTTTACCCTCCCTCATGGGAAAGTTCGCTCCAACTATACGGCCCCAGCTCCTCACGACGTAGGTACGGCAGCTTAGTGGTGGATTTCGCCATCAATATTGGCTCTTGACTGCTTGGCTGATGGTAGTTGCAGGCGCTAGTGCCACTCAGCGCGGCTTTCAAGCAGTCGAGAGGCCATAAACTCAAGCTCTCTTCCATTTCGAGCACCGACGTTTGGGAGTTACCGGCAACTCCTGGCAAACGCTTAGCATTGAATGGATTGTCTTCTCAGAGCTTAGGTGCAAAAGGGCAATCCGAAGCTTAACTGAGCGCCCTTTCTGTGGAGATGCGCTAAAAAAATAATGTCTGTGCCTGGTTTTCTCTCGTAAACCAAGAAGTGTATCATCTGAAAAACGGCTCATGTCCCGCACCATTATTGTTTCCAACCGACTCCCTACCAAAATATTACGCACTGAAAACAGCCTTACATTCCAGCCTAGTGAGGGTGGCTTGGCCACGGGCCTAGGCTCCATCTACCAGCAAGGCGACAATGTGTGGGTGGGCTGGCCAGGATTGTTCGTTGAAGACGAAACAGAAGAACAACACGTGCAAGAGGAACTCCTGAAGGACAGCATGGTGCCGGTATTTCTGACGGAAGCAGAAATCCGGGATTTCTACGAAGGCTTCAGCAATTCCACGCTCTGGCCCACTTTCCACTACTTCACCCAATACGCCACCTACGAGCAGCAGCATTGGGACGCCTACGTGGCCGTCAACGAGAAATTCTGCCAAGCCGTGCTAGAGCAAGCCGGCCCCGAAGACACCATCTGGGTGCACGATTATCAGTTGCTGCTGCTGCCGGAACTACTTCGCCAGGCCCGACCCGACTGCACCATCGGCTTCTTCCTGCACATCCCGTTCCCTTCCCACGAGTTGATTCGGGTGCTGCCTTGGCGCAACGAGTTGCTGCAAGGCATGCTGGGCGCCGACTTGATTGGCTTCCATACCTACGGCTACATGCGGCATTTCTTGAGCGCCGTTTCGCAATTGCTCGGGCTGAACTCGCAAAACGGTCAAATTCAAACCCCCACCCGGACGGTGTTGGTTGATGCCTTCCCCATGGGCATCGACTACGACCGGTACGCTAGTGCGGCGGCCTCAGAGGCAGCGTTAACCCACGAGGCCCAGTATCGAGAGGCGTTGCGGAGTTCCCGCGTTATCCTTTCCATCGACCGGCTCGACTACACCAAGGGCATTGCGCAGCGGCTGCGGGCCTTTGAGGTGCTGTTGCAGCGCTACCCCGAGTGGCGCGACCAAGTAAGCTTGATTATGGTGGTGGTGCCCTCGCGCGACCAAGTGGCGCAATACGCGGCGTTGAAAGAAGAAATCGACGAACTGGTAGGCCGCATCAACGCCCAGTTTAGCTCTATTTCCTGGACGCCGATTCACTACTTCTACCGCTCGTTTCCGCTGGAAGAGTTGGCCGCCCTCTACCGGCTGGCGGAAGTGGCGCTGGTAACACCCATGCGTGACGGTATGAACCTGGTAGCCAAGGAGTTTGTGGCCAGCAAAGCCGACCAAAAAGGCGTGCTCATCCTGAGTGAGCGGGCCGGTGCGGCGCGCGAGTTGTCCGATGCTCTCATCATCAACCCCACCGACACTGGCCAGCTAGCCGAAGCCATGCACGATGCGCTGGTGATGCCCGAAGACGAGCAAATGCAGCGCATGGCCGCCATGCAAGCCTTGGTGCAGCAATACAACGTATTTTCGTGGACCAAGCTGTTCATGGACCGACTGTCGTACGCGAAAATCAAGCAGCTCACCCTGGCCACCGAAACCCTGGACGCGGTTACCGTAACGCAGCTAACCACCGAATACGAAGCCGCCAACAGGCGCTTGTTCCTGCTCGACTACGATGGTACGTTGGCCGGCTTCAACACCAACCCGCAACGCGCCAAGCCCGACGAGGAAATGCTGCTGCTGTTGCAACGCCTGGTGGAAAACCCGCGCAACCGGGTGGTTATCATCAGTGGCCGCGACCGAACCACGCTGCAAAAATGGCTCGGACATTTGCCGCTCGAATTCATTGCCGAGCACGGGGTGTGGCTGCGGCGCAAAGATGAGGACTGGACCTTGTTTCAGCCTCTGCGCAATGATTGGAAAGGCGAACTGCGGCCCATTTTGGAGCTGTACGTTAGCCGCACGGCAGGCTCGTTCATTGAAGACAAGGAGTACTCCCTGGTTTGGCACTTCCGGCGGGCCGATGCTGAGTTAAGCGCCATGCGCGCCCGGGAATTAGTCAGCCACCTCACGTTCCTGGCGTCCAACACCGATTTGCAGGTAATGGAAGGCAACAAGGTGATTGAAATCAAGAATGCGGGCATCAACAAAGGCACCGCGGCCTCGCGCTGGCTGACTGAGTACGAGCCGGACTTCATCATTGCCATCGGCGACGACCGCACCGACGAGGACACCTTTGGGGCCATGCCACCCGAGGCGTACACCATCAAAGTAGGCAGTGCCACCCGTTCCTTGGCGCGCTTCCACGTACGCGGCACCAACGATGTGCGGCAGTTGCTGCGGAAGCTGCTGTAGCAAGAAGTATTGCAAAGTAAAAAGGGCAGCGAATCTTGATTGATTCGCTGCCCTTTTTACTTGAAGTTAAGTGAGTTCTAAGCTCACGATTCCCATGTACGCTACACGAAGTTCGGCCGGTCCAGCTTCTTGGCAATGCGGTAGGCGGCATTCACGAGACCGACGTGGCTGTAGGCCTGCGGGAAGTTGCCCCACTGCGAGCCGGTTTTGGCGTCTACGTCTTCGCTAAGCAAGCCCAAGTGGTTGGTGTAGGTAAGCAGCTTCTCGAACTCCCGGATGGCATCGTCGAGGCGGCCGACGCAGGCCAGCGTTTCCACGTACCAGAAAGAGCAGATCAGGAAAGTGGTTTCGGGCGTACCGAAGTCGTCGGCGTGGCGGTAGCGGTAAAACAGGCCCTCGGGGGTCATCAAGTCCTTTTCCAGGGCCCGCAAGTGGGTGTGCGCCCGCTCGCTGGTGGGGTCGAGGTAGCCCATCATGATGAGCTGCAACGTGCTGGCGTCGAGGTGCGGCGAGCCGATGGCGTTGGCGTAGGCCTGGTGCTCTTCGTTGAAACACTGCTCGATGCGGCGCTCGGCTTCTTGCATCAGCTTGGCGGCCAACGCTTCCATGTCGGCGTTGCCGAGCGAATGGGCCACTTTGCGGGCGGCGTTGCTACCGGCCCAGTGGAACAGATAGGTGTAGCAGTGGTACTGCGCAATATGGCGGAACTCCCACAAACCGGCATCGGGCTGGTCCATGGTGGCCTGAATCATGTGCAGCGTTTCGTAAATCAGCTTGCTCGGGTTGGTGCGCTCGGGGTCGAGGAAGCGGCAATCCACGTAGAGCGGCAGCAGCGCCACCAGCACCTGCCCGTACACGTCGTTTTGGATGTGGGTGTAGGCGTCATTGCCGATGCGCACGGGTTGGTTGCCGAGGTAGCCGGCCAGCGGCAGCTCTATTTCGGTTAGCTCTGAGGCCCCACTGATGCCATAGAGCGGCTG
Organism: uncultured Hymenobacter sp.; assembly: GCF_964242765.1. Taxonomy (NCBI): domain Bacteria; kingdom Pseudomonadati; phylum Bacteroidota; class Cytophagia; order Cytophagales; family Hymenobacteraceae; genus Hymenobacter; species uncultured Hymenobacter sp. The sequence continues at coordinate 35,750 of NZ_CAXTBM010000006.1, read as the reverse complement.
GTACTTGCCCACCACCTTCGTGGAAATGTTGGCGATGTAGTGAAAATACCGCTCCATCTCCTCGAAGTGCCCGATGTTATTGAAGGCCGTGAGCGTGTAGTAGGTGTCGCGCATCCAGCAGAAGCGGTAGTCCCAGTTGCGGGTGCTGCCGGGCGCTTCGGGCAAGCTGGTGGTGCTGGCCGCAATGATGGCGCCGGTATCCTCGTACTGGTGCATTTTCAGGGCCAGCGCCGACCGAATAACGGCGCTCTGGTGGAAGTTGCTGATGCTGGTGCTCTTCACCCATTTGCGCCAGTAGTCCACGGTGCTGCGCAAAAACCGCTCGGCCGTGCTTTCCAAGGAAGCTTCGAGCGGCGCCCCGTACGTGAGCACGAGGTAGCGCGGCATGTTGAGTACAAAATCCTCGTCTTCAAGAATATACGTGAGCGGAATATCGGTGGTGAGGCGGATTTCCTCTTCGAGACCTAAGAAAGCAATATGGTTGGAGCTGCGGCGTCGGCTGAGCTGCTTTTCGCCGTATTCGCCTACGGGGTTGCAGGTTACGCGCACGCGGGGCGTGCCTACCAGCGGCTCCAGCTTGCGGATAATCATCAGGGGCTTGTAGTACCGCTCGTGCTGCTCGAAACGGGGCGCAAAGTCGGTGACGCGGTAGCGGCCTTCCTCGTTTTCGATTTCGGTGCAGAGCACATTGGTATTGGTTTGGTAGTATTGGCGCGTCTCGTAGGGGCCGCTCGCACCGGGCCGGACGCTGAACTCGCCGCCCTTGGTGGTATCGAGCAAGTCGCCGAACACGAAGCTGCTGTCGAAACGGGGCCAGCAAAGCCAGGCCACAGAGGTATCCTTGCGAATGAGGGCGAGGTAGGCGCAGTTGCCAATCAGGCCCATGTCGTAAGTGTGCTTGATCATCAGGAAGTGGTGTAGTTGTGAAGTGTGAAATTGAGAGATTGGGATAGTGAAGTCGAGGTTCTGGCCGCGCAAGTGGTGTAAGCCGCGCATCAACTTCCCTTTTCAAAATCATTCAATTTCACCACTAAGTACCCCATCGGGGCCGTTGGGGTTGCCGTAGCCTTCGGGCCAGAACCTACGTAGAGGAGCCGGACGGCCTTGCCGCTCGATTCTTTCCGCTGCTAACTTGCTCATGCCTAGCTCTTCGCCTCAACGCTCCAATCATACGCCACTTTACATCACCCTCGCCTTACTAGCTGCCCTAGTGGGCGCTTATTTTCTTTGGCCCGCCTTTCAGGAGGCGGCGCAAGAAGGCTTCGCAGTGCTGAAGAGCGGCGAGCAAAAACGCATTGCCGCCTGGATGCAGCAGTTCGGGTATTGGGGGCCAGTGGTGCTGGTACTACTGATGGTGGTGCAGATGTTTCTGTTTGTGGTGAACGTGGTGGCCCTGATTTTGGTGGCCATACTCGCTTATGGGCCGTGGTGGGGGTCGTTGCTGGCATTGGGCGGCTGCGTGGTGGCTTCCACGGTGGGCTATGCCCTGGGCCGTGCGCTCGGCGAGTCGTTTGTGAGCCGACTGCTGGGCGAGAAAACCGAGAAAAAGGTTATCGACGTGGTGCACCGCTACGGGGTATGGGCCATCATCATTGCCCGCCTCTCCCCCGCCCTCTCCGACGACGCCATCAGCTTTGTGGGCGGCGTGGCACGCATGGGCTACCTGAAATTTATTGCCGCCACGGTAGTGGGGGTGGTGCCCCTGATTGCGCTGCTGGCCTACCTCGGCGAAGACAGCAACCGCCTGAAAACCGGCCTGCTATGGGTGTCGGGAGTAAGTCTGTTGCTGTTCGGGGCGTACGTGTGGTGGGACCGGCAGCGGCAAAAAACCACGTAAATCCTTGCCAGGAACTTGCAGGGTATCTTTTCCATGCTTTATCTTTGCACCACCAAAACGAAATCCGGTCCGTTCGTCTAGGGGTTAGGACAGTAGATTTTCATTCTACCAACAGGGGTTCGATTCCCCTACGGACTACTTTTTTAAAAGGCCTCTACGATACCGTAGAGGCCTTTTACTTACCGTTCACTCCCTAGCGCATTGTAAGCTTCGGCAGTTGCTTTCCGGCACCACAGCTTTAGTCCGCCTGTTTTTTCACCACGCTGATTTTACCGCTGCGTTCTAGGTGCATCGACTCGACTTCATCCACCGACTTGACGTTGGCTGTTTCGCGCAGCCCTTCCAGTAGCTCCTTCTCGGTTATTTCGCTCTGGCGCATTTGGTCGCGCAATATCTGCCCTTCCTCCGCGAGCATTGTGGATTCTCCTTTGATAAGCCAACTAAACCATTCGTAACGGTACGCCACCATAGCCAGCAGGCGGTGCAAGCCCACAAAAATGGCGCAGGCCAGGAGCGTCGACCACAAAGGCGACGCCGCCATCACGGCCCGACTAAGCAGCGAGCCGAGCGTAATTTTCAACACCAAATCGAAAGCCGTGCCGCGGCCGAAAGTGCGAGGGCCAGCCACCCGCAGCATGGCCAGTGCGGCGCAAAAAACGAGCACGGCGCGCGCGGCAACCTGCGAGGCGGTGATGGTATTGGCCTCGGCATGTAAGCCCAATAAGTCTATAAAAAAGCTGGTGTTCATTCCTGGTATCTAGTCAAAGTAGAAAATAGCACCTACTGCAAGAGGCAACACTTAACACGCATAAGGGGATAAGAGAATGGGGAAGAAACTGCCGAGTCTTTGCCAGGGCAGCGAACAAGCCCTACGGCAAGCCAGTCAGTAGCAGACGCCTGTTCGTCTTACGGCCGGAGGCAGTGATGGTTGGCATTTACCTCAGGGACAGAGGCGGTAGTGCGAAGCTCAGGCTTCGCGTATTGAAGAACAATTAACGCCGCGCCGCCGCACTAACCTTGCTCAACGATACGCGAAGCTCAGGCTTCGCGCTACTGCTTCTGCCCCCGAGGTAAATGCCAACCGATTTTCGCACTACACTCCGTGACGAGGATAGAAATGCCACAAAACTGCATTTCGACCTGACTACAAAGCTGCGCGCCTAGGTGCAAACTGCTTTGGTTGGATTTTTTGTTGCGCTTGCGCGGATCGACCGCCTTAATAAGAAAAGTACACCTTCCTACTTGTCAAAACGCCTCAGCAACTAACTTTGTGCACTTAAAGTACCGTTCTTGATCTAGCCGGTGCTATTTCTGCTTGGCTTCTGACGCTGTTTGCTCCGTGCGCTTTCCTTTCAGCCTTCGTTTCGTTCTTGGTTTTGCAGCCCTGTTCTTGGGCTGTCTACTGACTACCCTTACCTCTCAGGCCCAAAACGGGCCTTTATTGCGCGAGTTGGTGGTGCGCACCGACACCACTCGCTACCAACTCAGCCGCAACACCGTAGCGGTGCAGGGCGAACAAAATTTGTACTTCTACTACCGCCAGGAAGACGAAACCGCCGAGCTGGAAGTGTACCCGCTGCAACTGCGGACGCCCCTGCGCCTCGTGCGCTCCGCCGACTTCACCTTGCTCGACTCGCTGACGGCGGCCCCGAACGGGCAGTTCTACCGGGCCAAGGTGCGGTTCAAGGAGTTGTCGGCGGTGCGGTTTCTGCGGTTCACTTTCACCCAACCCTCCGACTCGACGGGCCGCCCGGCCCTCACCCAAACCGTAAACCTGCTGCCCGTGACGCGCACCACGCTGGAACTGCGCCCGGCGGATACCGAGCTCTATGTAGGCGAGGAAAAGGTGTTCGAGCTGAGCACCAACAACGTGAAGAACATCCGGGCCGGGGCCGACTGGACCAAGGGCCAGGATATCGACTACCGCATCACGCAGGAAAAAGGCAGTTTGCGCCTGCACGTGGTGCCCAACGCCCTGGGCAGCCGGGTGCTTACGGTACGGCCCCAAACCGAGCGGCCCTTCCTCACCGACAACAACCGCCGCATCAGCTACGCGCTGCCACCTATCCGGCAGGAATTCACGGTGAAGGCGTCGCGGCTGCGCTTTCTGAACGTTGATAAAAAGGAAGTTACGATAGACGATATTTCGCAGCGTAAGGGGGTGGAGCTGATTCTCGACAACGGCCGCACCTTCGAGCTGAAGCGCACCTACCGCATCGAGGAGCAGGAAGAAGCGGGCGGGGCGCTGATTGCCGAGCTCTTCACGCGCCAGTACCTCACCAACGACCGGGTGCTGTGCTGGTTGCGCGTCTACAACACGCACCGCCTCACCGACAGCTACCTCTACATCAAGGAAAACGACCAGGCCAAGTACATCACCAACCTCAACATCTCGCCCAAAACCACCGTCACGACGGTGAGCGTGCGGCACCGCGGCGGCGACTGGAGCAACAGCCCTAATGTAAGCCCCGGCGAAACGGTGGACGTGCGGCTGGAAGGGGTGTCGTTGCAGCGGGCCCGGTTTCACTTCGAGGACGTGCAGATTGTACCGTCCGATTCCAGCGTGCGGACCGATGCGGTGGTGGTGTACCGGGTGCAAATCCCGCTCACCATCGACAAGAAGCGCATTACCATCTACAATGTGGGCCAGCCGACGGGCTTCAACTTGTCGGTGAAGGAGTTTCAGCGGCCGCACCCGCTCGATTTTGTGAGCGTGACCTTCGGGGAAGCGCCCCGGCCCCTCACGCGCTTGAATGGCCCCGTGCTCTACGACCGCACCGTCCGCGACGTGGTGTTCAGCTTCAACACCAACGGCATCGACTCCGACAAGCAGCTCTACGGCAAGCAGTACCTGACCTTCGACATCCGGACCCAGAACAGCAAGGGCGAGCTGATTGAGATGCGCACCGTTGATAACGTGGTGGTGTGCCCCGGCGAAAACTCGGTGCGGGCCGCTTTCTACCAAGACAAGCAATGCCAAGTGGGCAACATCAGCCTCAACAGTTTGCTTAACGCCCGCAAAACCTACGACCTCGACGACTGGAGCACCATGCTAATTACGGTGAAGCACACGGCCGCGCAGTACCAGGAACCGGGCTTCTCGCAGAAGCTGGAACTGGTGTTGCAGCGCCGCGTGAAATTCGATATCGACGTGAGCTTCCCGGCGGGCCTGCTCACCAAGCGCCAGGGCGAAACCGGTTACGGCTCGTTTGGGGGCATTTCGCTGGCCATGCTGGCGCAGTTCAGCTTCTACCACCCCGAGAAAATCAACCGCCTCCGGCCCTATAAAGTGGGGGCCGGCTTCGTGGCCCTCAACGCCTTCAACCTGAGCAACGACGATGCCGACAACCGGGACCTTGGCATTGTGATTCTCGGCTCCGTTTACCCTACCCGCCGCGAAGCCCGCCTTACCTTCCCCCTCTACCTAGGCGGCGGTTACCTACTCGCCAAAGGCAAGTGGTTTTATTTGTTGGGCCCCGGCATCGGCGTACGGCTTTAGGTGAAAGCGACCAACTAGCAGGCCGTCCTGCTGAACTGGCCGAAGAGTGCTCTGGTACGCCTCTATTTCACGGGCAGCTCGATGCTGACAATGGTGCCCTGGCCGGGGCGGGAGTTGATGGTCAGGCAACCGCCGAGCAGCCCTACCCTATTGCGGAGGCCGGGCAGCCCAATGCCGTGCCGGGGCGAGTAGTCCGGGTCGGGCTCGAAGCCCTGGCCGTTGTCTTCCACTGAAATGGCCAGCTTATCGTCTTCGCGCACGACGTGAACGAAGGCTTCTTGGGCCTGGGCGTGCTTGATGATATTGTTGAGCAGCTCCTGCACAATGCGGTACACAGCCACTTCCATCAGCTTGGGCAGCGGCTGCTCTAAACCAACCAAGTGCAAATGCAGCGGCAAGCTCTGGCTCGGAATCCGGCGCAACAACTCTTCCAGCGCAAACTTCAACCCGAAATCTTCGACGATGCCGGGCGTCAGCTCGAACGAGATGGTGCGCGTCATCCGAATGGCTTCGTCTAGGAGCGAGTGCACCTCGTCGCGGGGGCGGCCGGGGCCCGAACGGTTGTGGAGGTGCAGCTTGGTGGCGTAGAGGAGCTGGCCTACGCCGTTGTGCAAAGCCTCGGCAATGCGCTTGCGCTCGGCTTCCTCGGTGGTCAGGATGGCCGACAGCACCTCTTGCTGCTGGCTTAGGCGCAGACGAGTGGTTTCCTCGATCAGGCGGTTGCGCTCGGTCATGTCGCGAACGACGACCAGCACCCCGTTGATTTCATCTTGCAACTCGCCGCGCAGCGGCACGAAGTAGACGTCGTAGTAGCCGGGGCGCACGATGAAAGGAACTCCGCTTTGTACCACCCGCTCGCCGCTGCGCAGCACCTGCTCGAATAGCTGCCGCCACTCCGGCGTATCCAGCTTCGGAAACACGGCAAACACTTCCCGGCCGAGCACTTCCGCCTCCCGCATCCCCGCGTACTTCTCGGCTTCCCGGTTCCAGGCCGTGATATGGCCGGCGCGGTCGAGGGCAATAATGCCGTCCACGCTGTTGTCGAGCAGGCTTTCCGAAAATTCTTTTTCGGCCCGCAGCTGCTCGCGGGCCGCCCGCTGCTTGGTAATGTCGCGCCAGACGGCGTGCACCAGCTGCTCGCCGTCCACGTCGATATACGTCAGCACTATCTCCAGCCATTTGCTAGCGCCCGTGAACGTATGCCGAAACCACTCGAAGCGGTGGGCATTCTTGCGGCGCAGCAGCGCGTAGTGTTGCTTGATGAGGTCGGCGGAGCGGCCGCCGCCGGGCTGAACCTCGGGCACCAGCAGGTCGATAGACTGCGCTACCACCTGGCTTTTGTCGGTGGCCTCGAGGAGCCGCAAAGCCGCCATGTTGCAGTCCACGATAGTTAGGTTACGAATAAGCACCACGGCATCGGCGCTTTGCTCGAACAGTTGCCGGAAGCGGGCTTCGCTCCGGGCCTGCGCCTCAAGAGCCGCGCGGTAGGCACTGATGTCGGTCATGGCCAGGCGCAACTGCGGCGCCTGGCCTGGCGTGTTTACCCGGTAGCCGGCGAGTTGCACGTAAATTATTCCCTTGTTGGCGCGGGCAAAGCGCAGCTCACAGGTTTGCCGCTCGTCGGTGGCCAGCAGCGTCTTCAGGAAGCGGCCGAATACCACCCGCTCCCACTCGGCCATAAATGTTTCCAGCCGCTTCCGCACCAAATATTGTCGCTCAACGCCCAGCAGTTGCGCCGCGCTTAGGTTGAGCTGCTGTATGATGCCGTTGGCATCAAGCGTGAGGTAGCCGATGGGCGCGAAATCGTAGAGGTCCACGTAGGCGGCGCGGGCTGTTTCGGCTTCGGTTTGTGCCAGCAGCAGCTCCTCGTACTGCATTTCCAGCTCTATTTGGTGGGTTTGCAGCTCCTGTATCAGTCGCTGCATCACGTCGGGGGTCTGGTCGTTGGCCGCGCGCGTCACCAGCAGGCGCCGCCGCTCGGCCCGCTCACGCAGGGCAATGAGGGCTTCTTGAGGACTTGGCTGGTGGTTGGGCTCGGAACTCATAGCGAAAGGAATAGCCTATAGTACAATATAACTGCGTATCTACGCAGACTTTCGTTGGCACGGACAGAATAGATGGAATAATACGCGCGGCTACTGCGCTTAAGCTGCGCAGTAGCCGCGCAGGGCCAACAGGTGAGCAGCAACTAGTTGAGCGCCTATTGAAAGCCAGATAACTAGCCAGCTAGGAGTTGTCATTCCGCGCATCAACTTGTTAGTGGAACAGCGCATCCGTAATTGGCTGTGCGGCAGGTGTTTGGGTGGCTTCTCCTTTCCCTAAAAATAAACCTACCGCCCGCTGCGCTTACGGCGTGGCGGGCGGCAGGTGAGGAATCCTACAGAAACAAACGGCTACTGAAGCGAGCCGGCCGCCGGCCGTGCGATGCTGGCGGGCAGTGCTAGGCAGGGACGCTATTGAAGGCTTGTACGCCCAGCAGCAGGTGGTTGGTGCGGTGGCCTTGGCTGAGCAGGCGGCGGCCGTAGAGCGTGACGCGCCGCCGCCCCACGCCGGGAAAATCAGCCTCGAACTGGAAATCATCGAAGGCCGTTTCCTCCTCGAGCAGCGCGTGCAACATTTTGTGCAACGCGGGTTGGCTCCAGGCACCGCCGCCAAGCAAAGTCAGCGGCAGCCTCTTCACCCCAGCAACCGTCACGCCAAAGGCGCTGGCAAACGGCGCACTCACGGTGAGCACGCGCAACTCGCCGTCGAGCACCAGTAGGGGCTCGCGCACCGTCTCGACGATGCTTTCGGCGAAGCGGCGGCTGGCTTCAAGCTGTTCTTCGAGCTGCTTGCGGCTGGTAACGTCGGTGAAGGTGATGACGGCACCGCTGATGTAGTTGTCGAGGGTGCGGTAGGGCATGATGCGCATGGCGTACCACTCGCCGCTAAGGGCCTGGATGGTGGCTTCGACGCTCACCAACCGGTCGAGCACCTGCGCCACGTCGGCGGTTAGCTGCTCGTAACGCAGGTTGTTGGCAAAGTGCGTGACGGGCCGGCCCACATCGGTGGGCAGCAGCGGAATAATGCGCGTCACGGGCGGCGTGAACCGCTTGATGCTCATATCGTTGTCGAGGAAGATGATGGCTATTTCGGTGGCGTCGAGCAGGTTCTTCATGTCGTTGGCGGCATGGCCCAGCTCCTCGGTTTTGTGCAGGTACTGCGTGTTGAGGGTCATCAGCTCCTCGTTCATGCTCTGCATTTCCTCCCGGTTGGTCATGGCCTCCTCGTTGGTGCTTTGCAGCTCCTCGTTGGTGCTTTGCAGTTCCTCGTTGGTGCTTTTGAGCTCCTCCAGGCTGCTTTCCATTTCCTCGATGGTGGTTTGGAGGCGGTGGCGGGTGTATTGCAGCTCTTTTTCGAGGGCCACAATGGGCGAATCCTGGCTGGAATCGGCGGGCCCGGGCGGCGCCCGCCGCACCCGGCGCGCGGTAGCCACATCTTCGAACACCACCAGCAGCAAGCCCGCCAGTTGCTCGGGTTCCGCCAGGTATTTCACCGTGAGGCGCAGCAGTTGATAGCCCGCCTCGGTTAGCAATTTTACGTCTTCACTTACTATCGTCGTCTGCTGCTGCACGGCGCGGTGCACGGCGGTGCTGATTTCGTAGTGCAGCTCTTCGCGGGCCATGTCGAGGAGGTTGAGCCCGCTCAGGCCGGGCGCGGGCTCCAGGTACTTGCCGGTGCGGCCATTAACAAACAATATCTCGCCTTTGGCATTGATTACCACCGCCGGCGGGGCGTAGGAAGCGAGCAGCAGGCGCTGAATATGGGCCACAAACGTGTTGTCGCGGTGCGGCGCGGCAGAAGTAATCATGCTGCTGGAAGGGGAAGGTGAGGCGTGCTGCCCCGACACAAAAGGAAAGTTGGCCACCCGCGCCAGTTGCGAGGCGGTTTCGTTGGCCCGCGAAATTTTCCATTTCACGTCCAGGGGCGCAAACAATTCCTGGAAGCCGGTAATGTTCTCCGATGGCCCCAAAAACAGAATACCACCCGGCTTGAGAGAGTAGTGAAAAATGGGAATCAGATTTTTTTGCAGCTCGGCCGACAAATAAATCAGCAGGTTGCGGCAGCAAAGCAAGTCGAGCCGGGTGAAGGGCGCGTCTTTGTTGATGTTGTGCAAGGCAAACACCACCGCATCGCGCACGTCTTTCCGGATCTGATAGGAGCCGTCGATTTTGATGAAGTAGCGCCCCAGCCGCTCCGCCCCCACGTCGGCCGCAATGTTGGCGTGATAGACACCAATCCGGGCCAAGTTGATGCTTTCGGCGTTGATGTCGGTAGCGAAAAGCTGCAAGCTCAGGTTGCGGTCGGGCTCGGCCTCGAAGCATTCGAAAATAGTAATGGCCAGCGAATACGCTTCTTCGCCGGTCGAGCAGCCCGGCGCCCACACCCGAATGGTGCTGCCGGGCTCTTGCTGCCGGATCAGCACCAGCAGGTGGCGCTTGAGCACGGCGTAGGCTTCGGGGTCGCGGAAAAACTTGGTAACGCCAATCAGCAGTTCCTTAAACAAATACTCCACCTCCTGCGCGTTTTCCTGGAGGTAGCGCACATAGTGCGTAAACTCCTTGATTTGGTGGGTGTTCATGCGGCGCTCGATGCGCCGGAACACGGTGTTGCGCTTGTAGTAGGAGAAGTCGTGCCCGGTTTGGTTGCGAATCAGAATAAAGATTTTCTGCAAGGCGTGGGTCGGGAGCGTGGTCGACGAATCGGGGTCGGCGGTGGCCCGCTGGGGGCGGCGCATCAGGGGCCGGTGCACGTAGTCGAGCAGGCGGGGCACCATGTGGGCAGCGGGCAGAATATAATCCACAAACTCGGTGGCAATGGCGGCGCGCGGCATACTGTCGTACTCGGCCGTGGCGGGGTCCTGCACCATCACCATGCCGAAGTTTTCCATTATCATCTTCAGCCCGATGCTGCCATCGGAGCCCATGCCCGAGAGAATAACGCATACGGCCCGCTCGCGCACGTCCTTGGCCAAGCTTTGCAGAAAGTAGTCGATGGGCAGGCGGCGGCCCGGGGGCTGCGTGGGCTCGAAGAGGTGCAGCACGCCGTGCAAGAGCGACATGTCCTTACCCGGCGGAATCACATACACTTGATTGGGCCGCACCTGCATCCCGTCGGTGACTTGCAGCACGGGCACGGCAGTGAAATGCTGGAGCACCTGCCGCAGTTCGCTCTCAATGCCGGCCATCTGGTGCGTTACCACGATGTAGGCGAGGTTGCCGTTTTCGGGCACCGCCCGCAGAAATTCTTCTAGGGCGCTGAGCGCGCCCGCCGAGCCGCCCAAGCACACAACCGGGAAGTTGATGGGGTTGCGCACCAAATTGACCCCTAGCCGGTCGGGGCCGGATTGGATTTCAATGCCAGCCGCAGGAGCCGCGGGCGCAACGGGAATAGCAGGTGAGGCAGGGCCCGCAAGGGAATTCTGCCCCACAGATTTTTTTTTCATAGCAACAGGAGCAGCCTTTTAGCAAGGGCGGCGAAGAGAAATCCGGAAGTCTGCTTTCTCAAAAGTAAGCAGAAAGAATTGGGCGCCCCGGCTTTACGAAACGGTTGAGTTGCTAAAATAACCGGTTCGATGGGCAGCTAAATGGTATTTTTGTACGTAAACTTTTTCTTTTAAAGCCGGCTTGTTCCACTGATTCAAGCTCTGGTATTCGTTTTTAACTTCCCTTAGTGAAACCGTCCTACATCATAGTCGTCGGCACTTCCGCTGGTGGAATGCTGGCCCTCACGCAACTGGTAGCCCAACTGCCCGCCACTCTACCCGCCGCCGTGCTGGTAGTGCAGCACTTGTCCCCCGAATCGTCGGGGGAGCATTTGGTAGCGCGCCTGAGCACGCACACCAAATTGCGCTGCCGCCTGGCCGCCCATCAGGACCTCATCGAATCAGGACACTTGTATCTGGCGCGCGCCGACCGGCACCTGCTGGTGCACGACGGCCGGCTGCTGGTTACGAAAGGTCCGCGCGAAAACAACTTTCGGCCCGCCGTAGACGCTCTGTTTCGGGCCGCAGCCGTGAACTATGGCGTCACCGTTATTGGCGTAGTGCTCACGGGTATGCTGTACGACGGCACCGCCGGCCTCGATTTTGTTAAGCGTTGCGGCGGCCAAGCCATCGTGCAAGACCCCCAAGACGCTGAATTTCCGAGTATGCCCTACACAGCGCTCCGCAACGTCGAAGTCGATTACGTGGTGCCGCTCTCCCATATCGGAGCCCTTTTGCAGGAGCTGACGAGCCAAGCGCCGCCACCTCCAAAACTTATTCCTGACGATTTAAAAGCGGAGGCCGCTATTGCGGAACGAGTTGTGGGAACCACCGAAGACATCGACCGAATAGGTGAGCAAGTACCGCTCACGTGTCCCGACTGCGGCGGCGCCCTCTGGAAGCTGGAACATGGCAACGTGCTGCGGTTCCGCTGCCATACCGGCCACGCCTTCACCGCCGACGCGCTGTTTGAAAGCTCGAAACACGCGCTGGAAGAAACCCTGTGGGTGGCGCTGCGCATGATGGAAGAGCGCAAAAACCTACTGAGCAGCATGGCCATCCGGGGCGAAGGCCAGTGGAGCATGCAGCAGGAAGAGCGCCTCGAAGAAATTAAGAGCCACATCAACCGCCTCCGCGAATTTCTGCTCAACGGCACGTCGGGCGCTACTACGGCGTCGGAGCAGGAGCAAGCGTAGCGCCTTACTTGTATTAACTGTAGAAAGCAATGTCCTGGCCAAACCGTATGCATACGGCTTGGCCGGGCATTTGTATTTAGTACGCAAATTAAATACGTATTAACACCAATATATTAAGGGTTTATACGTAGATAAAATTGTGTTTTTATTTGAACTATTGTAACGTAAAGCGAGGGAACGTATCGGAAGCCTGCACAAGCTTACTGTTTTCTTCTATCCTGCTATCTGAGGCGCCGTGCTTCCTCTATATGCCACCGTTAATGTCGCGCCTTACCTCTGCACAACTTCGGGAAGTAGGTTTTCGCCCCTGTTCGCACCCGCCGCACGGGTGGCAGCACGCCGGCGACGTATACATGCGAGAGTTGCGCAAAGGCTCGGCCTACGTGCTGTGCGTAGAGCACTCAGAGGAAGTGGAAGCCTTTATTGGGGACTGGATGAACCCCCTGGCTTATTTCTACTGGCCCGTTGCCGACATGCGCAAGCTGGAAGGCCTGCTGAATCTGGCTCCGAACTAAACCGCTAGTCCGCTACTATACAAGCTTCGGACAGCACCATTTTGCGGTTGCGCAGTGAGCTGACTTTGATATATTTAAAGTCTATAGCCTATGGATTTAACTACCAACTAGCGCCTTACCAAGCGCCCACAACAATTCTATCTTGTTTGGGCAACTTGTTGTACGGTTCTCTCCGGCTTGGGCTATGATAGGGTAGCGAAAGAACGTGCAGCTGGCACCGCAAACTCGTGCCGAACCGACGCAGTACTTGGGGCCGCTTATAGCAAGGCTGGCCCCCACCCGAACAACTACTTGGGATATACACTCCCTACCTCCTGCCTTAGCTACAGACTCGTTGGAGTTGGTAGGGCAAGACCCCTCGTAAGCGGATGCTAGGTGTACTTAAATCGGTACGTATTTGAAAAATACGTGCTTTCAACAGGACTATTCCGTATTAATCGGGTCACTTTCGAGGGGAATGGTTGCGTTAAAGGACAGAGCTAGCTGCCCAACCGAAATGCGGCCGGAGTAGCAGTTTCTCGTCACCACGGGCAGCCGGCTGCTGATAGTTGGAAAGGTTCCTGAAGAGTTGCCCCTCTATCTCCCTCTCCGCCGCATTTCATTGCCGTAACCGTTGCGGGTGCACCGCAAGTAATGGCCGCGGATTAATAGCCCTGCTTTTTCCGCGGTCTTTTCGGCCTCTTTGTAGACTTCTTCTTTCGCCATGTCTTCACTTTATTTTGCCCTTTGGCAGTCTGCCCAGGCACACATGAGCCAGCACTTAACGCTGTTTGCGCAAGTTCCTGCTGACGGGGATATGGATGGAGCCTTAGCGCATTGGGTGTTGCCCGAACTAGGCAACCACCGGCTAGCGCAGCAAACGCACTCGTTGCTGGTAGAAACCGCGTATCTGCCCCCGGCAAGCTACTTGCTTGATATAGGACGGTGCACGCTGGTTACGGGAGAACTGCCCCTGCAAGCCGAGCAGGAACGGCTGTGCTTCGGCTTTGAAGGCCGAACGTTGCGGGGCTACTTTGCCTTGCTGCGGCTGCGGCCGGGCAGCAGCCGGTGGCTTTTCGGACGGCTCCAGTATATGCCCGACAAGTTTGAGCAAGGTCCGCAGGTGGCGCCCCTGTGGCCCATCACGCAAACAACCTCGGTATAAGTTGCTAGTGTGCAGGTAGTAATACGCAAAGATTAAATTGGTCATTACTACGCAGTTAATCTAGCAAAAGCACTTTTAAATTTGCTTCTGTCTTGCCACAACGGCTTCACCGACAGCTTATTTCTATTCTTCACTGTCCATCCCCTGCCCTATGCTCGACTTCTCTTCACTCAGTGACCCCGCTGCCCGCGTTTACACCATCGACCTCAATCAAACCGACCCGGTGCGGCTGGCTAGTCGGCTCTGTCAAGTCAATCCGCAGCAGCGTCCGCAACTGCTCATCGACTGCCAACACCTGGAATGCCTGCGCACCCGCGGCGTGAGTTACTTGGCGTCGCAGTTGCTGCTTACTCGGCAGGCGGGCGCCGATATACTGCTCTACAATGTGAGTTCCGTACTGTGCCGGGCGCTGCATTTGCTTCGGTTGCATCAGCTTTTCCGGGTGATACCGGCTCCTAGTGCTTAACCTGTTTTCCGTTCTGCTTTTCCTTTCCATAACCCAATACCTTCCACTTTCTTAAATTTCTTTCGCTATGGCTACTTCCTCCACAAGTGCATCATCCAACCGCGCAAAATCTGCTTCGGCGCCTAAATCCAACCCCCGTGGCTTTGCTGCTATGGACCCTGCCACCCAGCGCCGCATCGCCAGCGAAGGCGGTAAGGCTTCCCACGAGAGTGGCCGGGGCCACCAGTGGACGCCCGAAGAGGCGCGCGCTGCGGGTCGGAAGGGTGGCCAAGCCAGCCGTACGAGCCGCACTTCCGCGACTAGCTAAGTAAGTAGGCGCCGGCAACCCGCCGGTTGATTCGAGCTTATTGGTAAGCTAAAAGCCCCGGAGTTGCTCCGGGGCTTTTTTGTTGGTAGACGGGACGGCGAGATGCTTCGGCTGCGCGGCTGCCAGATCAAGCGTAAGCGCAACCTAATGGGTTGGATAAACAACGTGCTTGCAACCAGCCCTAGCTGCTGCGCTGAGGCTAGAAGGCAATTTCCTGGCTTTCTGGCTTACTCGCCTGCTGGCGGATTAGCCGAAAGACGGAGGTGCTACGTAAGCAATGCGGTTTCTGCTTTTGTTTGCTTATGTCTGTTACTGCTACGCTGGCGCCGTCGGGCCCCGTTTCGCCGATGGCGCCCCTCCGGATTCCGTTTTTCCGGATGCTTTGGATTGCCTCTTTCGTTTCCAACATCGGCACCTGGATGCAAAACGTGGGCGCCGTCGGGCTGATGACCGATCTGACGACCTCGCCGGTGCTGGTAGCCATGCTGCAAACAGCTTCGGCGCTGCCCGTATTTCTACTGAGCTTGCCCGCCGGTGCCCTCGCCGACCTGGTGGATCGGCGGCGGATGCTGCTGCTCACCCAATCCTGGATGGCGGGGGTGGCCTTGGTGCTGGCGGCCGTTACGCTGCTGGGTTTCACAACGCCCTGGCTCTTGCTGCTGCTTACGTTTCTGCTGGGGCTGGGCGGCGCCCTCAACAACCCCGTGTGGCAAACCGTAACGCCCGAGCTGGTACCGCGCGAGCAACTACCCCAGGCCCTGGCCCTCAACAGCGTGAGCTTCAACCTGGCCCGTTCGTTTGGGCCGGCGCTGGGTGGACTGCTGATTGGCAGCTTCTCGGCCGGAGCCGCGTTCTTGCTGAACGGCCTGTCGTTTCTGGCTACTATTTATATGGTGTGGCGCTGGAAACGGGAACCGCAGGCCACTTCTACGCTGGCCGGCGAACGGGTGCTGGCCGCCATTCGGGGCGGCGTGCGCTATGCCCGTTTCGCGCCGCCGGTGCAGCACATTTTGGTGCGGGGCGTGAGCTTCACGTTCGGGGCGTCGGCTCTGCTGGCGCTGATGCCGGCCGTGGTAGCGCGGCGGCTACTGCTGCCTACTTCGTTTTATTCGGTGCTGCTTTCGTGCATGGGTGCGGGGGCCGTGCTGGGGGCCGTGCTGTTGCCTAGCCTCAACCGTCGCCTCACCATCAACTGGCGCGTGACGCTGGCCACGGTGACTTTTGCCATTGGGCTGCTGGGGTTGGCCTTCGTCGACAGCCAAGTGGTGCTTTCGGCGCTGCTGGTGCTGGTAGGGTTGGCCTGGATGCTGGTGCTCAACTCGTTTAGCGTGGGCGTGCAAACAGTGGTGCCGCGCTGGGTGCAGGCCCGCACCATCAGTCTGTACCTGCTTACTATTCAGGGCGGCATGGCACTGGGCAGCGTGGTGTGGGGCTCGGTGGCCAGCAATTGGGGCCTGCCCGTGGCCCTGACGGGGGCGGCTATCTGGCTGGCACTAAGCACGCTGCTGGTCTTGCGCTTCTCGCTCATCAACAACACCGAAACCCTGGACTTCACCCCCGCCCGGTTGCGCCCCGAACTGGTACTAGCCGCGGAGCCGGCCCCCGATGCTGGTCCTATCATCATCACCACCACCTACCAGGTGGACCCCGCCGACCGCCCTGCCTTTGCGAGCCTTATGGAGCAGCTCAGCCGCATCCGTCGCCGCGAGGGGGCCATCCGGGTCGGCCTCTACACCGACCTGGCCGACCCGACCCGCCTAGTCGAGTATTTCATGGTGGAGTCGTGGGAAGAGTACGAGCAACTGCACGACCGGGGCGTGAGCCGCGAGGAAGCGGATGTGAAAGCCCTGGCCCGCCAACTGCATCGGGGCCCCGACAAACCCGTAGTGGCCCGCCTACTAGCCGAACACGCCGGCGAAGCCACCACCCAAGCCCCTATGGTGCCCGGCAGCACCCGCTTAGTAGCCAGTACCGCCGGCGAAACAGCGAGCTAGCGTTAAAAGCTGTTCTCTTGGGAAAGCTAGGAGAGCTAAGTTTTTCGGCTGCTTAGCGGCCAACTTGTTGTGCTACTTTCTTTTGCTGGCTGCTCTGTAGACCCAACGACAAACAATTGCCGGGAGTCTGTAGCTGAACTGAAACCTTCTACCTTGCCGGACGCTTTCCTTATGAATACTCTGTTCCTATGAAACTGCTCTACGGCTATCTGCGCAATTATTGGGGCTTGCTGGTGCTGGCCCTGGTACTGGCGGCCATCAACCAGGTTTTCTCCCTGCTTGACCCCTGGATTTTCCGCAAAATCATCGACCAGTACGTAGTCAAGCCCGGTGGCGCGCTGCACGACGTCAACTTCCAAACCTTTCTGAGTGGGGCGGGCTTGCTGATATTGGCCGCTATGGGCGTGGCCATGGTGTCGCGCATTGCCAAGAACTTCCAGGACTACTACGTTAATGTTATCACCCAGCGGCTGGGCGCGCAGCTGTATTCCGATGGGCTGCGCCACTCGCTGGAATTGCCGTATCAGGTGTTTGAAGACCAACGCTCGGGCGAGACGCTGGGCAAGCTTCAGAAGGTGCGCACCGACGTGGAGAAGCTGATTGCCTCGTTTGTGAACGTGCTATTTGTAGGGCTGGTGGGCATCATTTTCGTGGTCGGCTATGCCCTGACGGTGTACTGGGTTATTGCGCCGGTGTACTTCCTGACCATTCCGCTGCTGGGCTTCTTGAGTTCGGTGCTCAGCAAGAAAATCAAGGTGGTGCAGCGCACTATTGTGGCGGAAACTACCGCATTGGCCGGTGCTACCACGGAAAGCCTGCGCAACATCGAACTGGTGAAAAGCCTGGGTTTGGCCCAGCAGGAAACCGAGCGGCTAAACGCCACTACCAACAAAATCCTGAAGCTGGAACTCAAGAAAGTGCGCTACATCCGGTCGTTGTCGTTTGTGCAGGGCACGTTCGTGAACTTGCTGCGCAATGCCATTCTGCTCTTGATGCTGTACTTGGTGGTGCAGGGCCGCATTACGGTGGGCGAGTTCTTTTCGCTGTTTATTTACTCGTTTGCCATTTTCGGGCCGCTACAGGAAATGGGCAACATCATCAATATCTACCGCGAAACCGAGGCTTCCCTAGCCAATTTCGAGCAGATACTGGCCACCCCGCGCGACGTGAAGCCCACGCACCCCAAAGACATCCAACAAATCCAAACCCTGGCCTTCGATGAGGTGCGCTTCAAGCACGTTTCGGCCAGCAACGCGGCGCTGGATGGTATTTCCTTCGACACCAAGCTCGGCGAAACCATTGCTTTCGTCGGCCCGTCGGGCTCCGGCAAAACCACGCTCGTCAAGCTCCTGGTGGGCCTCTACCCGCCGGCCGCCGGCCAGATTCTCTACAACGGCATCCCCGGCACCGAAATCGACTTGGACACGTTGCGCGAACAAATTGGTTTCGTAACCCAGGACACCCAGCTCTTTGCCGGCACCATCCGCGAGAACTTACGCTTTGTGGCCCCCAATGCCACCGACGAGCAGTGTCTGCGCGCCCTGCACGACGCTGCCGCCGATTCGCTGCTCGCCCGCGCCCCCCAGGGCCTCGACACGGTGATTGGCGAAGGCGGCGTTAAGGTTTCGGGCGGCGAAAAGCAGCGCCTCAGCATTGCGCGGGCCTTGCTGCGGCGCCCGACGCTGCTCGTATTCGACGAAGCCACTTCGGCGCTGGACTCGCTCACGGAAGAGGAAATCAGCCAGACGGTGCGGGAGCTTTCGGGCTCGCGCCAGCACATTACCATCCTCATTGCCCATCGCCTCAGCACCATCCTGCACGCCGATAAGATTTTCGTGCTGGAGCGGGGCCACATCGCCGAACAAGGCCGCCACGACGAGCTTCTCTTACAAAAAGGCCTTTATTACGCCATGTGGCGTCAGCAAATCGGCGAACGGCCCCTGTCCTCTATTGCCCCGCAACTGGTGCAGGCTTAACTGCTGATAGAAGATAGTCTTGCTCCCTAACCACGGCTCTGAATTAGAAGAGCTAGGTCTCGACGCGGGATGCCTGGTCGGGTAGATAGCAGATCAAACAGGACGGGTTTGGCAACAGTAAGTATCTCAGCGAAGACCAACTACTAGTAGCAAAGCGCCTCGGCCGTAGCAGCCTAAGAAGCCTTACTGCGCGGGCACTAAAAGATGAGGGTGCACGTTATTTAGGCACGATTCCTGACTATCCAGGTTTCTCATCCTACCGACATTTCCATGACGCTTCAGCCTCGCTTTTTCCGCCATTTCTCCGGCTTACTGCTGGCTGCGTGGCTGCTTCTGGCCGGTTCGGTCAGTGCTCAATCTTCTACCACCAACACCAAGCGCGACGTACTGCGCGAAATCACCGACGTAGTGGGTCTTAAGCCCCGCTTCGAGCTACAAGCCACTTCGGCCGTGCAAAACGCGGCAGCCGTGGTGTACAGCGGCAAACGCTTCTTGCTTTACAACCCTGACTTTGTAGCTGCCGTGAACCGCGCCGGCCGTTCCGACTGGGCGGGCATCAGCATTCTGGCGCACGAAATGGGCCACCACCTCAACGGCCATACGCTGAAGACCGGCGGCTCCAACCCCACCGACGAGCTGGAAGCCGACGAGTTTTCGGGCTTTGTACTGCGCAAGATGGGCGCCAGCTTAGCCGAGGCCCAGGCAGGTATGGCCGTGGTGTCGGACGAGGAGGCTTCTCCGACGCACCCAGGCCGTTCCACTCGCCTCAAGGCTATTAATGAGGGATGGCAGCGGGCTAGCCAGCAGATTGTAGCCAGCAACCGCAGCACTACCCCTTCCGCAGCGCCGGCCATCGTGAGCAATTACCCTGCTATGACGCCCAGCCAGCCTCGGTCTAACTCCAGCGCTAATGCGCCGGTTGTGATGGCCAGCAACGGCAAGATGAGCCTAGTAGGCAAGATTACTTTCCGCAACAAGCCCAACCAGCCATTTTACCTCACCAACCGCCTCAACGTCATTCGCCTCGATCATGAAGAGCACACGGCGCAGGTGGTGGGCCGCATCACCCGCTCCAACAACGAAGACTTTCCCTTTATCTTGGTCGACGACCAAAATCGCCGCCTCTTAATTGATGCTGCCGGTGCCGTATACGACGACAACGGCCGCCAAGTAGCCATGGTGTCGGACCCATCCTAAGCAGTTACAAGTTCGAGCGTTCGACTTTACATTAGTTGAACACTCCCTCATTCGATGATAAATGAAAGGTCCTGGCTGTTTGGCCGGGACCTTTTTGTTTGCACAGTAAGCAAAGAGTTAACACTACCAGCAGTAACCGCACCACTTAAGTTGCTTGCGCTGCTAGCAGCTTCGGTGTTAACTGATGTAGCAGGGTCTGGGGGGGCCATCTGCCAGAAGCCCGGCTTTGATAGGCGCCCCCTTTACCTTTGCGGCAGCTTTACCTGATATACTCCTATGCCTACGCTCCCTTTTTTGCTCGTTGATGCATTCACCGAAACCCCGTTGGGCGGCAATCCGTGTGCGGTAGTGCTTGATGCCGATGGCCTCACCGACGAGCAGATGCAACGCCTGGCGCAGGAGTTCAACCAGTCGGAAACTGCCTTTGTGCGCCGCTCCGCCGAAGTGGAATTTGGGGTGCGGTTCTTTACGCCGGCCGAAGAAATTCCGCTGGCCGGGCACCCCACCATTGCCACCATTACCGCCCTGCTGCATGCGGGCCGCTTGCAACTCACTGGCCCGCGTACCACGTTGCAGCTCGCCCTGCGCGACGGCCCCATTCGCATCGACGTGGACGCGCCAACCACCGCAGGGGAGTTGCCCCAGATTTCAATGACGCAACGCCCGCCCGTGTTCGGCCAATTGCACGACCCGGCCGTGGTGGCTCCGCTGTTCGGTCTTACGCCGGCTGATGTGTTGCCCGGCGCGCCCGTGCAAACCGTGAGTACCGGCACGCCGCAGCTGATGATGCTCTTGCGCGACCATGACGCCTTGCGCCGGGCCACCCCGCCCGAACCCGCCGCCTACGCCCGCTACCGCGCTACCTCCGATTTTTTCAGCCCCCACCTGTTCTGCTTGGGCGGTGCTACCCCGGCTGGCCACACGTTTGCCCGGCAGTTCGGTACGCCCCCCGACCTGCCCGAAGACCCGGTTACGGGTTCGGCCACCGGCGGCATGGCGGCGTATCTGTGGCATTACGCCTACCTCGCCCAACCCGATTTCATTGCCGAGCAAGGCCATTGGCTCGGTCGGCCGGGCACGATAACGGTGCACGTGGCTGGTCCGCGTGACGCCATTGAGTTTGTGCGGATCGGCGGCACGGGCGTCGTGCTAGTGGAAGGCAAGCTGATGATTTAGGTAGTGAAAAAGAACTACCTGGAAGCGGCAAGGAGCCTGCTTGAACTGGCGAGCCAGCATGACCGAGAACATGGTTTTGTTGCAACTCTAGGCCCGCTGAAGCTGTTGAGCAACTGAACTGTGTTGTACTTACTGCTTTTATTCCGTGCCTGAACTACCCGAAGTTGAAACCTACCGCCGCTTCCTCGACGATATCATTCTGCATCAAATCATTACGGCGTTTGAAGTGAAAGACGCCCACGTCCTCGCCACCGACGAAGACACGTTGCGTAAGGCCCTGGTAGGCCGCCGCGTAACAGCCACCCACCGCCTTGGCAAGAACTGCTTTCTGGAGCTAGACAACAGCCAAGTTGTAGTTTTGCACTTCGGCATGACTGGCGACGTGGGCGCCTACCGCGACGACCACGACGCGCCCCGCTTCACCCGCGTAGCCTTCCACCTCGAAGACGGCTTGCGGGTTGCTTTCATCGACCCGCGCAAGTTCGGCCGCATCCGCCTCGTGGAAAGCGTAGCACAGTACCAGAAAGCCAAGAAACTGGGTCCCGATGCGCTGAACGTAACGCCCGAGCATCTGCAAGCCGTGCTCGGCACCAAGAAGCCCATGATCAAGCCGCTGCTTCTCGACCAGGGCATCACGGCGGGCCTCGGCAACTGGATTGTGGACGAGGTGCTATTTCAAGCCAAGATTCATCCGGAGCGGCGGGCGCATACGCTCAGCACCAAGGAGTTCAAGGTCCTGCACGAGGCCATTCAACTGGTGCTCACCACCGCTATTCAGCACGAAGCCACCTACCGGCATTTCCCCGCCTCGTTCCTTATCCACGCCCGCGAGTGGGATGACTCCGCCACGCCCGGCACCGACGCCCATACCTTCTGCCCCCGCCACCCCAAAACCTCGATTGCCAAAGGTTATGTGGGCGGCCGGGCCACCTATCACTGCCCCCGCTGCCAGCCGACTCCCGCCGCCGTGGAGTAGATTTAAAACAGCTAGGATAAAGTAGTTGCAAGGTGAGTGCGTCTTATTCGCAAGCAACTCCGCTTGAAGCCTGACTTGTTTAGCCACTTATGGCAACTCAGCGCCCTTTACTGCCAGGCAAAGACCAACCAGTGATGGATAACTTGTTGAACGCCTTGCGCGCTGACGGCCATACCGTTGAGAGAACTGTCAACTTAAATACCGTTTATCAGCAGTTCAACGCCCGCTACTTTACGCTTATTGGGCTTGGGGGCGGCTTCAACGACAAGGAGCGCAAGCAACTTCAACAGGAGTTTCAGTTGCAGAATCTAGGGGCCAGAGTGGAAGATATAGTTGGGCCGGTGGGGCGCACAGCTCAGTTTTCTGCTAAGCCCAGTTGCCCACCAACCGGTGCTCGAACAGTTGATGGTGTCACTGGCCGCGGCGCAACCTACAGTACACCTGCTTACCCGCCGCCCAAGTGAAGCCACGAAGAAAAAGCAGCCCGGCAGTGAGTGCCGGGCTGCTTTATTTTAACGCTGTTGGTTGTTGGCTTTTTCGGCTTTGCGCGTGAGCGTGGTGAGCCAGGATTTGGTGATGGCCGATTCGCTTTCGTGACCGTAGCGGCGGGCGTCGCCTTGCTCGCCGGTAGGGCTGGGCAAGGCGCGATTCACCCAGCTCAGCATGTCGGCGGTGGTGCCGGGGGCCAGGCCGTGGAAGGCAGAAAGCAGCTTGGCGGGCAGCCCAATGATAAGCTCAGCGTCGCCGCGGCGGCAAGCGTTCCAGATTTGACGAGCCGCCGAATCGGCTCCTACCGTAATGGCCGGCATGGAATCGGCGATGGTAAACCAAGCGTACTCTTTGACGTGCTGGCCCTTGATGATGGCATGCGGCGGGCTGCCGGTGCGCAGCAAGCCGGGGCAAACGGTGGTAACCTGAATGCCGTATTGAAGCAACTCCGAGCGGAAGCTCTCGGAGAGGCCTACCAGCGCGAACTTGCTGGCGCAATACGGCGCTAAGTGCGGCACGGGCACCTTGCCGCCCACCGAGGCAATGTTGACGATGCGGCCTTCGCCCCGCTGGCGCATATCGGGCAGTACGGCTTGCATGGCGTGCAACGGCGCCCAGAAGTGGGTATCCATCGACTCCTCGTACTCGCGCAACTCCATGTGGTCGAGTGGGCCGCCCGTGATGATGCCGGCGTTGTTGATTAGCACGTCGATGGGCCCCAGCTTTTCTTGCACCTCTGCTACCATGGTGCGCACTTCGCCGGGCACCATCAGGTCGCGGGAAACAGCCAATACCTCGGCTCCGCCAGCGGCCAACTCTTGCCGGGCGCGTTCCAGCTCATCGGCGTCGCGGGCGCAGATGGCCACCTTGGCTCCTTCGGCCACGGCTTGCCGCGCCAGAATAAGGCCCAGGCCGCGCGAGCCGCCCGTAATCAGGACCACCCGGCCCTCCAAATTGTAAGAGCCACGACGGTTGCTCCACAATGTGGCGGCCGCTAGCAACGCGCCGGCGCCGGCTACCACCAGCCAGTTGTTACGTTTTTCGGGTTTCATATAATCGGATCTGAGTTTCTGATTGCTGAATTCCAGTTGCTTGTTAGATACTCGTTGCGTGCTAAAGATGTTTGGCAAGGCCTTTCACTAGCCCGTTGCTTGCTTCGCTTCAAGCACAACGGTAGGCTCGCGGGCAACAACTCGCCCGCCTGACAGCCTCGGGGTTCAAACCAGCTAACAGATTGGAAATCGAGGGCAGAACCGTGCAACTTGAAACCAGAAACTTCCCGCCAGACGTTATGGGCGCAGCTTTCACGAATTGGCATCATATTTACGTGTCAGTTTTAGCTCCTAGCTCGTTGCTTGGTCCAGAGACGCTATCCGTCCACTGGCATCTTCACTTACTACGCATGAAAACCTTTTTTATGGCCGCGCTGCTGGCGACGGCTCCTACCCTGCTGCTAGCCCAAACTGCTGGCAAGCCCAAGACCGCAGTGGCCGGCCCCAACGGAGCCACCAAACCCAAGCCTTCTGCCCCGGCGACGCCCGCTCGCCCCGCGGCTGCGCCCCCCGAAACGCAGGTGGAAGCTCGCGCCAATGCCCTCACCAGCAACATGCAAAAAGCCCTGGTGCTGAATCCTGAGCAAGTAGAGAAGGTGCGGCAAATCAACCTGGTTAGTGTGCGCGGCGTCGAATCGGCCCGCCTCAACTACCGCCAAAACATGCGCAAAATGGCCTCCGTTGTTGACGACATCGGCCAGGCCCGCATGAGCGCCCTGAAAAACGTATTATCTCCCGCCCAGTTCGATAAATACCAGCGCAAGCGCGAAGAGAAAATGGGCGTCCCCAACACCCAAGGCAATCAAGGCACGCCCGTGCCCGGCCTGCCTCCGCAAGGCGAGTAAGTGCTGAGGTGAACGGGGAAGTTGTCATTGCGTCGTCCTGCGCCCTCGCAATGACAACTTATCCTCGAAGATTTATCTTTCCTGAACAGACAAGCCCTTGACATTCGCAAAGCTGTCAGGGGCTTGTCACGTTCTAGGCTTGGGGCAATTAGAGGAAGGATTGCGTCGTCCTGCGTCCTCGCAATGACAACCCACCCGTTTACTCACCGAAACGTTTCCCATCCTAGCTTGAGGATGATGCCGCTAACGACCACCAGAAACAGCACCCGAACGAAGCCAGTACCTTGTTTGAGGGCCATTTGAGCGCCTAGCGTGGAGCCTATAATGTTGCACACGGCCATCGGCAAGGCCACCATCCAAAGCACTTGTCCGGTGTAGGCGAAGTAGGCCAGCCCGGCCAGGTTGGTCGCCACGTTCACGAGCTTAGCCGAGGCAGAAGCGGTTAGGAAGTCGTAGCCAAACAGACCCACGAACGTGAAGAGCAGGAAACTGCCCGTGCCAGGGCCGAAAAAACCGTCGTAGAAGCCGATAACGGCTCCCATGATGATGGCCACCCACACTTCGCGGCGGGGTGAGAGGCGCGGCGCGTGGAGGGTCCCCAAATCTTTGCGCCAGAATGTGTAAAGAGCAATTACCACCAGCAGCCCCAGCACCATCGGCCGCAGCAACTCCCGCGGAAACAAACTCACCACCCGCGCCCCCAGAAACGCGAAAGTGCCCGCCACCAAAGCGGCCGTACCTACTGCCCGCCATTGAATGGGCACCTGGCCCGCATAGCGCCGCAGCGCCGCCGCCGTGCCCATCAACGATGACACTTTGCCGGTCCCGAAAATGGTAGGCTCCGGCACGCCCTTAAGCAGCAACAGCATGGCTGGCAGCTGGATCAGCCCGCCACCGCCGACCATCGAAT
Source organism: uncultured Hymenobacter sp. (assembly GCF_964242765.1). Taxonomy (NCBI): domain Bacteria; kingdom Pseudomonadati; phylum Bacteroidota; class Cytophagia; order Cytophagales; family Hymenobacteraceae; genus Hymenobacter; species uncultured Hymenobacter sp. The sequence continues at coordinate 10,647 of NZ_CAXTBM010000006.1, read as the reverse complement.
CAATAAAACCCGCCACAAAGGCGAACAAACACAGCAGCGCGAGGGTCAGCGTAGTAATCACGGCGGCGAAAGTAGCACCTAGCCCGGTAGAATACCGCTGTACCTGTCAGTTTGCCGCATAAATGCTGAAGTTATTCTTCTCTTCGATTCGCCTAGGAAGATTATCAGAAAAGCTAAAAAGGCCGCCTGCTACCCGCAGCCAAAGCAAGACCAGGACGGGCTGAATAAACAAAATGTCTGTTTTCACCTACCTTAAGCTGTGTGGCCCGTGAGCAACAAGAACGTTCTGCTTGATCTGGCGCCCGCTTGTCGAAGCAAAACGTTCGATAGCGGTACAAAAGCGTTTTTCTTCACTGGCCACAGACCCTACTTCAGAATCAGCAAATAGCCCTACTGCGCAGCAACCGCCTTGTTGGTTGCAACACAGATTGGCGCCTCCTTCAATCTTCGGGCGGCTATTCCCGTACAGTCAGGCTCACCTTGCTTCTCATGACTTCAACCCTTACTCAGCGGCAGAAGATGTTCACGTTTGCGGGCATCCTGCTGGCCATGTTTCTGGGCTCCCTCGACCAAACCATTGTCAGTACTGCCCTGCCGCGCATTGTGGCCGACTTACACGGGTTCGACCGGTTTACGTGGGTGGCTACGGCGTACTTGGTAGCCAGCACGGCGCTGGTGCCCATCTACGGTAAGCTGGCCGATATGTATTCGCGGCGCAAGATTGAGGTGGTGGCCGTGACCGTTTTTCTGGTGGGCTCGATGCTGTGCGGGATGGCCGGCGAGTTTGGCTCGCTGCCCCTGCTCGGCGACGGCATGACGCAGCTAATTGTGTTTCGGGCCATTCAGGGCCTGGGCGGCGCGGGCTTGTTTGCCATGGCCTTCATCATTATTGCCGACCTGTTTGCGCCCGCCGAAAGGGGTAAGTACCAAGGGTATGTGGGGGCAGTATTCGGCACTTCGTCGGTGCTGGGCCCGTTTTTGGGTGGCTTCCTGACCGACAAGGGCACTGGTCTGATTCCGGGCGTGGCGGGCTGGCGGCTGGTGTTCTACGTGAACCTGCCGCTGGGCTTGCTGGCGCTGTGGTTTATTCTGACCCAGATGCCCGCCCTAAAACCGCGCACTGCCCCCAAACCCCTCGACCTGCTCTCGGTCGTGCTGCTGATGGCGGGACTGGCGCCGCTGGTAGTGGGCCTACAGCTCAATAAAACCGTGTATGGCTGGACCTCGCCCATCACGCTCGGCTTGCTTGCCACGGCGGCGGTAGCGCTGGCCTTGTTCGTACGCCGCAGCCTGCGCTCCGACAATCCGATTCTGGACTTCGGCTTGTTTCGCAACAATGTGTTTCGCTGGGCCAATGCGGCGTTGTTTCTGCTGGGCGGGGCCTTTCTGGGCATTATCATCTTCGAGCCGCTGTTCATGGTGAATGTGCTGGGTACCACGGCCACCCGCGCCGGCATCAGCTTGATTCCGCTCTCGATGGGGGTGGTGTTTGGCTCGATGCTGGCGGGGCGCATGGTATCGCGCTTCGGGCACTACAAACGCTGGATGATAGGGGGCCTTCTGGTGTTGCTTGGTGGCCTATCGTTGCTGGCTACTATGCCCGTAACGGTTAGCTACGGGCAGGTGCTGTCGTATCTGCTGCTGTGCGGCCTCGGGCTCGGCCCTACTATGCCGCTCTACACGCTGGCCATTCAAAATTCCATTGCGCCTCACCTGATGGGACAGGCCACGTCGGCCAGCCAATTTTTCCGGCAGATTGGCGGCGCCATCACGGCTTCGGTGTTAGGTGCCGTGCTTACGCTCACGCTGGCGCAAAACCTGCCTGCTACCACGGGCCGCGGCCTTGCTGTCAGGCCGGTAGTGCTAGCGGAAGGGCCTGCTATATTGACGGAGGCCGCTGGCCCGGCTTCCCCAGAGCTACGGCTAGCTTTCTCGAAAGCCATTTCCCGCATGTATCTCTTCAACATTGTTTTGGTAGCGGGCGGCCTGCTGATGACGCTGTTTGTGCCCGAACTGCCGCTACGCAAAAGCAACCAAACTGCTCCACCCGCTGCGGCGGAATAAGTTTCAACCCAGCCCAAGCTACTAGCCTATTTCTCTTAGGCAATTGCAAGAGGCGAGCAAGCCTAGCCAACCCAATCAGGTAAATCAGTAGGCAGCAGGGGGAACGACTTGGCAGCAAACTAGTTGTTGGCTGTTGCTGTTGTAGCAGCTACCACGCGCCGCGTCCGTGCGGCTGTTCCTCTTAGCTTACCTTCTGGCATCATGTCAACTTCCAATAAATTACACCTGAGCGTCCTCGACCAGTCGCCGGTGCGGCAGGGCGGTTCGGCCCGGCAGGCACTACAGGAAACTATAGAATTAGCGCGCTTGGCCGACCAACTTGGCTATACTCGTTTTTGGGTATCGGAACACCATAATACCGGAACGCTGGCGGGCTCGGCGCCGGAGGTGCTGCTCGCCCGGCTCGGCACCGAAACCAAACGCATTCGGTTGGGCTCGGGCGGCGTGATGCTGCCTCATTACTCGGCCCTGAAGGTGGCCGAAAACTTCCGGCTGCTGGAAGCCCTCTATCCCGGCCGCATCGACCTCGGCATTGGCCGCGCCCCCGGCACCGACCGGATTACGGCCCACGCCCTCAACCCCCACAACGCCTTTCGCGACGAGGATTTTGCCGAGCAGCTCATGGATTTGCGCGCCTTCCTGCGCGACGAGGTAGTGCCCGACACCATCCACGCCAAAGTAAAAGCGGCGCCTTTTGTGGACACCGTACCGGAAATGTGGCTGCTCAGTTCCAGCGGGCAAAGCGGCTTATTTGCGGCGCACGTAGGAGCGGCATTTTCCTTTGCGCACTTCATCAACCCCAACGGCGGCCCCGACATGGTGCGCCTCTACAAAGAACGATTCCGCCCTTCGCCCGAATTGGCGGAGCCCCTCGCCAACGTGGCCATCTTCGTGCTTTGTGCCGACACCGAAACGAAAGCCCAGGAATTGGCTGACGCGCTGGCCCTGCAAATGCTGAAACTGGAAACCGGCGACCGTACCCCCATCAACTCCGCCGACGCCGTACGCAACTGCCCCCTCACGCCCGAGCTAAGCGCCCGCCTCGACTACCATCACCAGCGCATGGTGTCCGGCAACCCCGAGCAAGTGCGCGCGCAACTCGAAAAGCTGGCCGCCACCTACGGCGTAAACGAAATAACGGCCGTCACTATCACCTACGACTTCCAGGATCGGCTGCGCTCCTATGAGTTGCTAGCCGAGATATTCGACCTCAACCCCGTGGCCCAATTGCTAGCACAAGCTCACTAACCCAATAGCAGCAAATAAGTTAGAGCAAGAAAAGCAGAAGTGGAGCCTAGTAGAACTCACGCATGGGAGGTCAGGCAGGGCGTTACTATTTCGTTAACACCTTATCAGTTGGCAAACCATAATATTGGAAGGCGTCTAAGCATATCTTGCTGCGGTACAGACCTTTAATACTGGGCTAGCGCACCACCCACCCCGATTCTTTGCAGCACGGACCCAGAGGGAATCTTTTGGGTCCATGCCGTTTGTATGCCTTTACTATTAGCTGGCAAAAATATTTGTTAACCTATTTTGAATTCATCTAAATAGAGGCGTGCTTTGCATTGTTTTTAATCAGTCTAAACAAGGCAAGCGTTTTATTCGATGTCCCGACCTGCTCTACTGCTACTTCTATCGTTGCCGCTTAGCGGCCTTGCTCATGCCCTTCCTTTATCTGTTGCTACCAACTCAACTGTTGCTTCTGCCCTCATCGGGGCCGATGATCCGGTTCGGCGGGGTTGGCTGACTGGTAGGGTGAGCGACGGCACGGGCAAACCGGTGGAAGGCGTGACAGTAGCGCTGAAGGGCACCACGTTCGGCACGAGCACGGCCGCTGATGGTAGCTTCCGGTTGTCGGCGCAGGCGGGCTCTTACCAGTTGGTTGTAAGCAGCATTGGCTACATCGCGCAGGAGATACCCGTAACCGTAACGGGCGGCGAAAGCACGCCGGTACCCGCCTTCACGCTAGCCGTGAGCAACCAAAACTTATCGGAAGTAACCGTAACGGGCGCTAAATCCTTGAATCAACGGACCGTATCCGTGGGCAAACTTCCGGTGGCTACCCTCGACTTGCCCCAAAGCGCCGTAACGGTAGAGCGCGAAGTGCTAGAACAACAGCAAGTGCTGCGCCTCTCCGATGCCCTCGTGAACGTGAGCGGCTTGTACGTAACGAGTACTACGGGCGGCACGCAGGAAGAGCTAGGTAGCCGCGGCTTTGCTTACGGCAGCAACAACACCTTCAAAAACGGGGTCCGCTTCAACAACGGCGTGATGCCGGAAGCCACTTCCTTGGAGCGCATGGAAGTGCTGAAAGGCAGCGCCGCCATCTTATACGGCAACGTAGCGGCCGGCGGCGTGCTGAACCTAGTTACCAAAAAGCCGCAGTTCGAGAAAGGTGGCTCCGTTGGCCTGCGCATAGGCAGCTTCGGCCTGTGGAAGCCGATATTCGACGTATACGGTGCCGTGGGCACGAGCGAGAAAGTTGCTTTCCGCCTGAACGGCACCTACGAAACCGCCAACAGCTACCGCGACGAGGTGGAGTCGAGCCGCGTGTACGTGAATCCTTCCCTGCTTTTCGAGCTGACGCCGAAAACCACGCTGATTTTGGAAGGCGACTACCTGCATGACAACCGCACACCCGACTTCGGCGTGGGCGCTATCGACTACAATGTGCTAGAGTCGCGCAGCCGGTTTCTGAACGTGCCGGGCGCCAAAAACGCCACCACCCAAACCAGTTCCACTGCCACCCTCACGAGCCGCCTCAACGATACGTGGCAGATCCGCGCAGTAGCTGGCTTCCAGCGCTACGACAACGAGCAGCGCACTGGCAACCGCCCATCAACTATTCGCAACGGAGTGCTTCTTGGCAGCCCAGCAACCGCCAACCGGCCTGCTATTCCTGAGCGCTACAAAGAAAGCCTCTACGGCAACTGGGCACGCACCCTGAGCCGCACCGAAACTTCCGAAAACTATTACCTCGCTCAACTGGACCTCACGGGCAAGGTTCGCACCGGCTTCCTGGAGCACACCGTGCTGATTGGCGCCGATGCCGACCAGTACAACACGCAGGCGCTGACTTTCACGGCGCAGCCTTACGACTCCATCAATGTGTTTGACCGCAGCCGCACGCTGGCCCAGCCCGCCAACAGCGTGCGCAGCTTCGACGCGCTGTATCGCAACACCCGCACGTTGACTAACACGCGCCGCGCTGGCTTCTACGTGCAGGATTTGATGAGTATTTCCGAGAAAGTGAAGCTGCTGGCAGGTGTGCGGTGGAGCTACCAAGAAACGCCGAGCGACGTGTACACCTACGCTGCGCCTACTGCCGCCGACCAGAGCCTGAAAGTAACGCAGCAAAACCGTCGCTTTGATAACGCCTTCTCGCCACGTCTGGGGCTGGTGTATCAGCCGATCAAGACAACATCGCTGTTTGCTTCCTACGCCAACTCGTTCCAGCCCAATACCGGCCAAGATGTTACCGGCGTGGCTTTGGCACCCTCTACCTTCGACCAGTATGAGGTAGGCATCAAGAACGACTTGTTCCACGGACTGCTGTCGGCCAACGTAACGGCTTACCGCATTGTAAACAGCAACTTAGCGCAAACCTACTTGGGTCCTATCACTGACGCTAACGGCAGAACGATTGACAACCTGAACACCAACATCAAGGAGCTAGCCGGTGAAGTAACCAGCAAAGGGGTGGAGGTAGACGTGCAAAGTAAGCCGATGATGGGCTGGACTTTTATTACGGGCTACAGCTACAACCATACGGCCTATACCAGAAGCAACATCTACGAAGATGGCAGCCGCCTGCGCTACAATCCCGCGCATACGGCTAACCTCAGCCTCTACTACAACTTTGGCAACAGCTTTGGTGACAACAGCTTTCTGCGCGGCTTAACGGCTGGCATTACCTCGTACTATGTGGGCGACAAACTGGCGGGCCGCAACACGCGCCTCTACGACCCTGCTACGGGCCGGCCCTTTGTGGCTACCGACGCCTTCCGCCTTATCAGCACCCCCGACTATGTGCTCTTTGATGCTTCGCTCGGTTACACTTACGACCGGTTTTCGGTGCGGGTGAAACTGGCCAACATCCTCGATGAGCTGAGCTATAACATGCACGACGACAACAGCGTGAACCCCATTGCGCCGCGCAACTTCGCGGCCACGGCCAGCTACCGGTTCTAGCAAGCATAATGGCTTGATGAAGGTGAGTGAAGAAAACCCGGAAAGAGCCAGCTGCAACTGGTAGCTTTCCGGGTTTTCTGCCGAAATTTATTAGTGGAATAAATTTTACTTTGGAAAGCATGAAAACCTTCTTTCGCAACATTCACCTCTACCTCAGCTTGGTTTCGGGCCTTATCATTGCCGTGGTATGCTTTACGGGCGGGGTGCTGGTCTTCGAGAAAGAACTAGAGCAAGCCTGGCACCCCGAGCGCTACTTCGTGACGCCGACCATCACCCCGCGCCAGCCCCTGGCGCAACTCACTGAAGCCGTGCGAGCCTACAAGCCGGACGCCAAAATCACGGGCGTGAAAGTGTACGCCGACCCCGCTCGGACCGTGGAAATCAGCTTGGCCGGAGCACCCGGTGGGCCGGGTGGCGAGCGGAAAGCAGAAGGCGGTGGCCGCGAAGGCCAGACCGGGAAAAGCCGAGAAGGCAGCCGCGCAGAAGCCGGAGTTCAACCTGGAACGCAGGCAGCCGGCGGCAAAGGCCAGGAAGCCAAAGGCGGCAAAGGTGGCGGCGAAGGTGGCCGTGGCCCAACCGTGTTCGTGAACCCCTACACGGCGGCCGTTACGGGAGAGCTGAACTACCGCGAAACTTTTTTCTTCACGATGATGGCCCTGCACCGCGGCATGGTGGGCGGCGCTATTGGCAAGCTGATTGTAGGCGTGAGCACGCTGCTGTTCCTGTTCATTATCGGGACGGGGATTGTGTTGTGGTGGCCGGCCACGCGCAATGCCGTGCGGCAGCGGTTGCAAGTGAAATGGAGCGGCGGCTGGAAGCGGCTCAACCACGACTTGCACATCGTGCTGGGGTTCTACTCGGCTTTGTTTCTGTTTGTGTTTGCCTTCACGGGGTTGGCGTGGTCGTTTGAGTGGTTCAACAAAGGCATCTATGTGGTGACCAACTCGCCTATGCAGCGCCCCGAGCCGCCTACTTCTGCCACGCCAGCCGTAACGGACGCCGCGGCTCTCACGCCAGATGCTGCCCTGACCTTGGCCCGGCAGCAGGCTCCCACCGCCGAATATTATTCGCTGCAACTACCCAAAGATCTCACCAGCAGCATCCGCGTAGCTACCCTGCGGCCGGGTGCCAGCTACGAAAACGCCACCGACGAAGTGTACCTCGACCAGTACTCGGGCAACGTTATCAGCAAGCAGACCTACGAGCAACGCAGCTTAGGCCAGCGCGTGCGGGGCATGTTCAAACCCGTACATACGGGCTCCGTTTTCGGCTGGCCTTCCAAGATCATCAGCCTTGTGGTGTGCTTGCTGGGTGTTACCTTCCCTATTACGGGCACCATCATGTGGCTGAATCGGCTGCGCAAAGCCAAAAAGAAGCAGCGTAAAATGGTTGCGGCGTAAGGGGAAGTAACAAGCAAGATATAAGTAGCAAGTACCTAGAGTTGAGAGGCGGGTCGCGTTTAGAGAAGTAAGTGGGTTTCACCACATCTAACTACTTGCCACTTGCTACCTGTTGCTTCTCTGCCTGGAAACCCGAGGCAGCCCTAACCGTAAGACTTTGAAGCGTCAGGCAGCTATAGCCTGACGCTTTTATTTTGTCTGCTTCTGTTAGTTAGGGCCAGCAACTTGCCGTCAGCAAATGGCAATACTAGTAAGCTTCTGCTTCACTGCGTGTTAACTACCTAAAGCCGCGCCGCCACAATTCTATTGTTCGGTGCGGTATAGAAGCTTCAGACTACAACCGCCACCTCACGTACTTTGCTACCACCAAACCGCTTCTATGTCGTCGTCTACTACTTCCAAGCCTACTGCTTCTGAAAACCTCTTGGTAGCCCTGCTCCGCCGAGCTGGCCTGCTCGACTGGTTTTTGCTGGGACTGGTGGGAGCGGTGGCATTGGCGTATCTGGTGCCGGGCGTGGGCAGCAAGGCGAGTCCGGTGCCGTGGAAGCAACTGACTACAACCGGCGTCGCCTTGATTTTCTTTTTCTATGGGCTCCGGCTGAACCTGGAAAAGCTAAAGTCCGGGCTGCGCAACTGGCAGTTGCACACAGTGGTGCAGCTTACCACGTTTGTTGCATTTCCGTTGCTGGCGCTAGCCATGCGGCCTTTTTTTGGCAGCGAGAAGGCGGACTTGCTCTGGCAAAGTATCTTCTTTCTTTGTACGCTGCCGAGCACGGTTTCCACATCGGTGGTAATGGTAGGCATTGCGGGCGGCAATTTGCCCGCGGCCATCTTCAACGCCAGCATCAGCAGTTTACTTGGCATCTTCCTCACTCCTATCTGGACCAGCCTTGTCCTGCACACCGGCACCGGGGGCGGCCACCTTTGGGGGCTGGCGCTCGACCTTACGTGGCAGGTGGTGCTGCCCGTAGTAGCGGGCGTGCTACTCAACCGCCGCTTCGGTGGCTTTGCCGAGCGGCACCGGCAGGCATTGCGCACCTTCGACCAAGTTGTTATTCTGCTTATCGTCTTCACCTCGTTCTGTGAGTCGTTTGCTGAAGGTGTTTTCCGCAGCTATATCCCCGCCGATGTGCTGTTGCTGGGCTTAGGTATGGTGGGGTTGTATTTCCTGATTTTTGGGCTGGTGTGGGGCTTAAGTGCTCTGCTCGGCTTCTCGCGCGAAGACCGAATTGTGGCCTTGTTCTGCGGGTCTAAGAAGTCGCTGGTGCATGGCAGCGTCATGGCGAGCCTGCTGTTTCCGGCCACGGCCGCAACCGGGGCGCTGCTGCTGCCGCTTATGCTCTACCACGCACTGCAAATCATTCTGGCCAGCGTTATGGCGCAACGTATGGGCCAGAAAGTGGCAGTTGCGTAGCGCCAGCGGATAGTATTATTCAGCAATAGCAACAGACCTATACGTTGTGCATTATGAGGCAAATCAGCCTCCTTACAAGAATTACACTTTTCTTCGCCAGCGTGCTAGCTACCAGCTACTTATCGCCGGCCACTGCCTCCGTACCCCAGATGAAGGCTCTCGGCTACGGGACCGTCACCAGCTACCCCGATTACGCCGAAATTTCGGTGGAGGCGTCTTCAACCAAAGACAAGCTCAAGGACACGGTTGCCGAAGTTCAGACCGTGGTGGATTAGGTACTAAAGCTTTCCGCCACGTACGCCCGCACTTCGCAGGACGGGCGCCTGCGTAACGTATCAGCCAACAAGGGATACAGTGTTATGGCACTGCAAGACGCGCTTCACACCGTAGACCAAATGTGCGTTGCCATGCACGCCAAGCGGGAAGCCGTACTCGAAGTCACTACTTACAAAGACTTTAGCGGGGCTCAGGATTACCACGGCTGGGAGGAGCCACAAGAAGTGGAATTATACGGTAAAGGGTTTGGTGGTCGAGGTTTCAAGCTTACGCCAGAACTACTTCGCTATTCAGCCAGCACCCGTATTATAGCAGCCGTGAAATAGTGTTTTTTCTGGTTGACTTGCTATATTTGAAGCTAGCACTTACTTCAAAAAGTCAGTTTCTCGGCATGAAAAAACTTCTTCTCGTTATTGTTTTATTTTCAGGTTTTGCTACGGTCACCTTGGCTCAAACGCCTACCCAAAAGATATACGCGGCGGTTGTAAAAAATAAGCCTGCGGACGTGGAGGCCTTACTTAAGGCTGGCGCCGACCCCAATGCGCCCGTTGAAATGATGCCGGGTTTTCCAACCAGCTTTCTTATCCTGGCAGCCGGCCGCAACCAGACGGAAATTGTGAAGGTGTTGCTTCAACACAAAGCCCAAGTCAATAAGCCCGATAGCTTCAATGCCACTGCCCTCATGGCCGCGGCTGGCGAGGGCAACATGGAATTGGTAACGCTCCTACTGGCCGCCGGCGCCGACCCTAAGCTCAAAGACAACGATGGCAAAGATGCTGTGGCCAGCGCCAAGGAAAGCGGCAATGCCGAAGTATTGAAGCTCCTGCAAACTAAAAGCAAGTAGCGCCGGGCACCAACCACATCACCAATAGCACACCGCAAAAGCGGCCGGGCAGCAATGTCCGGTCGCTTTTGCAGTTTAGTGGCGCCGGGCCCGTATATTTCAAGCGCCAGCCTGCTCCCGAGTAAGCTGACGTTTCGCCCTGCCGCTGCCCGCCCCACCCCGGTTTCTCTACCTCAAACCAGCAAGCTCAGCCTCGATCTGCTTCTGCATGGAGAACCTGTTACCTATTTTATTTGCGTCGGTGGCCGGGGCGGGCCACGCTTTCGAGCCCGACCACCTGCTGGCTGTCAGCACCATGGTGTCGCGGCGCGAGAGCACCGTGCTGGCTATGAAGGACGGTTTGTATTGGGGCCTCGGGCACACCACCATGATAGCGCTGGTTGGGTCGGTGATCTTACTGAGCCGGGCCATCTTTCTGCAATCCAGCTACTTTGAAGCGGCGGTGGGCTTGATGC
>NZ_CAXTBM010000005.1:69104-145975 GCF_964242765.1 uncultured Hymenobacter sp. | reverse complement strand
ACCTAGGTATTATATACAAAGGTGGCCCCATCGTACCGATTCTGATGTCGCTTTTCCTGTTGGTTATTACGTTCTCGATCGAGCGTTTCTTGACCATCAGCAAGGCTAAAGGCAGCAAGAGCATCGAAAGCTTCGTGCGCAGCATCCGCCAGAAATTGAACGTGAATGACATCACGGGTGCCATTGCTACCTGCGACCAGCAGAAAGGTTCGGTAGCCAATGTAGTGAAGTCGGGCTTGCTGAAGTATCAGGAAATGGCTCGTGAGCGTGGCATGGACAAAGACCAGAAGGTACTGGCTATCCAGAAGGAAATCGAGGAATCGACTGCTTTGGAGTTGCCTATGCTGGAGAAGAACCTAGTTATCATTTCTACTATTGCGTCGGTATCGACGCTGGTAGGTCTGCTCGGTACGGTATTCGGTATGATCAAGGCCTTCTCGGCACTTGCTCAGGCTGGTAGCCCCGACGCTGTTGCACTGGCAGAAGGTATTTCGGAAGCTTTGATCAACACGGCTATCGGTATTGCCGGTTCGGCTCTGGCTATCATTGCCTACAACTTTTTCACCAGCAAAATTGACGAGCTAACCTACAGCATCGACGAGGCTGGCTTCAGCATCATTCAGACTTTCGCTTCGCAGCACGGCGAAAAGGAAACTTACACAGCCTAAGTTGCGGTTCACGCAATAAGAAGCTACACGTTTCGTTTTCTGAATAATCTTAAACTATCCAGCATATGCCCAAAGTAAAGCCCCATAGAACCAATCCTTCGCTGGACATGACTCCAATGGTGGATTTGGCCTTCCTGCTGGTGACGTTTTTCATGCTCACCACCAAGTTTGCTGCCGAGGAAGTGGTGGTAGTTGATACCCCTTCTTCCACTTCGGAAATCAAGCTGCCAGAAAGCAATATCATTCGTCTGCTCGTTGACAAAGACAAGCGTGTTTTCTTCGGTTTTGAAAGTGATAAAGCCAAAGGCTTGTTACTCGACAAAATCGCTGCTAAGTATCAGCTTTCTTTCAATGAGAAGCAGAAGAAGAATTTCGGCAACTTGAACTCTTTTGGCGTACCAGTGCAGCAGCTAGGATCTTTGCTTAGCATGAACACTGAGCAGCGCAAGAAGGTTACCCAAGGTGGTATTCCGATCGACTCGCTCAACAACCAAATGATTGATTGGGTGATGGAAGCGCGAAAAGCCAATCAAGAAGCTATTGGTAAGCCAACGTTCATTGCTATCAAAGGCGATAACAATGCAGACGTGGCGACAGTGAAAAAGGTCATCCAGATTCTGCAGGATAAGAACATCAACCGTTTCAACCTTATCACCGACTTGGAAAACAAGCCGGTGGTGTCACGCTAATTCCCGCTAAGCCATGGCAGAAATACAACAGAACTCCGGCGGGGGTGGAAAAGGTGGAAAGAAGAGAGCCAAAAAAATGTCGACTCGTATCGACATGACCCCCATGGTGGACTTGGCCTTCTTACTTTTAACCTTTTTCATCCTGACAGCTTCGTTCAACAAGCCGAACGTGATGCAGCTCACGATGCCGGTAAAGGAAAAGAACCCCGAGGAGCAGACTGTATTGAAAGCTTCGGACGCCTTCACTATTGTGATGAGCGAAAACGACAAGTTGTACTACTATGAAGGTCTGCTGGATAAAGATGTGAAACCAGAGTTAAAGGCTTCTAATTATTCAGCTGATGGTATTCGGAAAGTATTATTAGCGCGGCAGCGGCAGAACCCTAAAACGGTGATTCTGATCAAGCCAAGCGATAAGTCCAACTACAAGAACATGGTGGACATCTTGGATGAGATGAACATAACCAACCAGACCAAGTATGCGTTGGTTGACGTGTCGAAAGCAGACGAAGAACTAATTAAAACTTCAGGGCTATGATGGATAACACCCAAATAGCGCGGGCTACTCTCAACGATATCGTTTTCGAAGGCCGTAACAAAGCCTACGGAGCGTATGTGTTGCGGCGCTTGTACGGCAAGCACGTCACGCGCGCCCTTCTCATCGCCATTGCTGTTTTTGCCCTGTTAGTGAGCTTCCCGCTAATTGCGCGGTTGTTTCGCGATAATACGGTGGTAGAAGACGACAAGATGTTGAAGGAAAACGTTCTGATGGATGCTCCTCCATTGGACGAAACAAAACCACCACCACCGCCGCCGCCGCCTGAGGCACCACCACCGCCACCACCGAAGCTTTCCACTATTAAATTCACTCCTCCCGTTGTTAAAAAGGACGAAGAAGTGAAGAAGGTGGAAGAGATTCCGGATCAAAAGGAGCTGGAAGACAAGGTGGTAGCCGCCAAAACTGTTGAAGGTAACACCGACAACCCGATGGACTTGAACGGTCTGGAAGGTGAGGGCAACAAGGTGGTAGAGGAAGTGGTAGAGCAGAAGGTTTATCAGTACGTGGAGCAAATGCCTGTATTTCCTGGTGGACAAGATGCTTTGCTGGCTGCTATCCAGAAAGGTGCTACTTATCCGGCACTAGCACTACGTAACCAGATCGAAGGCAAAGTCTTTATCTCGTTCGTAGTAGGTCCTGATGGAGCAGTGACGGATGTAAAGGTGCAAAAAGGCATTGGCGGCGGCTGCGACGAATCCGCAGTGGCCTCGGTGAAAAAGCTTCCTCGCTTCTCTCCTGGTAAGCAGAACGGTCGGGCAGTAAGTGTGTCTTACACTGTACCTGTAACCTTCGCCATCAAATAATTTTTAGGATACTAGTCTATTCTGGTATTCACGTACAAAGTCCCGTTTTCGGCTTCGGCTGAGAGCGGGACTTTTGTTTTAGCTATTTTCAGGTTAGCAGATAAGACTTGTTTACACTAGTGTGTATTGTCTCAACTATCCCTGATGTTGTGCTTAAGAAAAGACGAATGCTAGGCTAATCGGCAATTAAAAACTTGTTATAAAATATTTAGCTGCTTGCATACTACAAGAAACACTGATTTCGTTAGAAAGTTGAAAGCCAGGCGATAGCGCGAACAGAGACGAGCAGGGGACTAGGTCTGGGTAATGAAAGCGTAATCCGTTTCACTCTAACCTATATGTCCCATGAACATGCTCGATTTACGCACTGCCTCTCTCAACGACATCGTTTTTGAGGGACGCAACAAGATGTATGGAGCCTACGTGCTCCGCCAACTGTATGGGCGTCATTTAGTGAAGGCGTTAGCCATTGCTATTTCATTGACCTTATTGCTAGTAGCCTCTCCTTTAATAAAGGAGGCATTATTTCCTACCCTCATAGAAGCTCCCGACCCTCTCACGAACGAGAAGCCTATCGAGTTGCTATATCTTCGAACAATTGTTGATCCTAAACCAGCTGCAAGCCAACCGAAAACTGTCCAACCAATAGTACGCACCCCTGATATAGCAACGCGGGTAGTACCTGATGAAAAGGTAAAACCTGAAAACGAACCAATCCAGCCTACTGTAACTCCGGTAGAGCCTATATCTGATGTAATCCCTGGTGGTGCAATTGGTAGTAGTAACACAACCGAAATAGGTGGACCAGGTGGCAGCGATACTGCTGGCAGCACTACGAAGGCCCCGCCAGCTCCTACTATTTTTCTGACTGCGGAAGTAATGCCCGAGTTTGTAGGTGGACAAGAAGCGCTACGGCGCTACATGCAAAAGAACCTGCACTACCCGCCATTAGCTTTGCGCAACAACATCGATGGCAGAGTATACATCTCTTTCACAGTGCAGGCTGATGGTTCAATTGCAGATGTGCAAGTATTGAAAGGATTGGGCTACGGAACCGACGAAGAAGCCGCTCGCGTGGTGAAAGCTATGCCTACCTGGAAACCTGGTCAACAAAATAAGCATGCTGTATCTGTGCGTTATACAATGCCCATTACCTTCCGCTACGAATAGGCAGTTTAGGCTGCGCTCTAATGTTCTCAAGTAGAGCGTATTAAACAAATATCATGGTCCGGCTTGGCGGAAAAGCGCTTGATTCCTATGAAATCAAGCGCTTTTCCGCCTTTCTTGTGGCAATAAGCTAGCCTTGGTTACGTTTTGGCGAACCTGAGGCGAAGAATTTTGTGTTAATGAATAGTACACACTTTTCTTTGGTAGCTGCCACAACTTCATGATAAACCGCCCCACCACCGAAGAACGCCTGAACGACCGAGCCGGCTCGAAAAGCTTGATGCGTTATTTCTTGCTGTTCATGACGCTTACTTATATTGGCTTGGGAATATATCTTTGGTTAGCTCCGCCGTCAGCATTGAACCTATCTCTGTCAAACCGGCGTATCTTAGGAGGTATATTCGTATTCTACGGAATTATTAGATTTGTCCGTACTTACCAGCAGCATTTCCGTAATTCTGCCTCTCAACATGAATAAACTATCTGCTTTCTCACGCCTTTTCTCTTTCGGAGCAGCCATTTGTGGGGTGTTCCTGGCGACGGCTTGCAATCGAAATCCAGACAGTGCTGGCCCCGATGACGATACTTCTACTACCGGCCGCATTAATATAAGCGTAGACGAAACGTTCGCACCAATTCTAAAATCTCACATTGATACGTTTCAGCAACTGTATGTATATGCCCACGTTACGGCAGCTTACAAGCCTGAAGATTATGTTGCGCAAGACATCTTGACCGACAAAGTTCGCGCCGTAGTGTTAGCTCGGCAGCTCAATGCCACTGAAAAAAGCGCACTAGAGAGGCAAAAGCTTATCCCACGTACTACGCACATTGCTACCGATGGCTTAGCTATTATCCTGCATCCTTCCAACCCCGACTCCTTGCTCACAATGGCGCAACTCAGCGCTATCTTCTCCGGGCAGCAGGCAGACTGGAAGCAGGTAAGCGGCAAAAACAAACTAGGACCTATCGATGTGGTCTTTGATGCCAACCGGTCGAGCACTACTCGCTATGTGCAAGACTCGATTACGCGCGGAGCACCCCTATCAAAACGTGTGTTTGCGGCTAAATCGAACCCAGCACTGCTAGATTACGTTGCTACTCATCCGAACACTATTGGCATTGTTGGAGCCAATTGGATAAGCGACCGGGACGACGCCGCAGTACAACGTTTTTTGAAGCGAGTACGGGTAGCCAGCATTAGCGCTGAAGCCAGCCCGAAGTCAGTTGACGATTATTATCAACCTTTTCAGGCATATCTAGCGCTGAAAAAGTATCCATTGCGTCGCGAAGTGTATATCATCAGTCGAGAAGGCAGAGCAGGGCTTGGCACCGGTTTTGCATCCTTCATAGCAGGAACCAAAGGTCAACTGATTGTTTTGAAATCGGGTCTGATGCCTGCTACTGGACAAACTCGAATTGTGAATACCTCAAAGAAGTAAGTCCGGTTTTTTCACTTAAACACACCTCTTTTCCACTAACCCCATTACCCATGAACTTCAAGCCCTGGAATATCTCGTTCCTCGTTGCCTTGTCGGTTTCCGGCTCTGCCGCTTTCGCTCAAACTCCCCAGAAAGCTATTGAGTTAGAGCGCTATAGCGAAGCCCGGGCCGCGCTCTTAAAGCAAGGTCAGTCTCCTGAAGCTTCTTTTGAATTGGGCCGCCTTTATCAAAAGCGCGATATGCCCGATTCTGCTGCTTATTATTTTAGCCGGGTGCCGCTAGATCCTAAAAACCCCATGACCATGGTGGCGGCCGGACGGGCGGCTTTGGCGCAAGGCAAACCTGCTGATGCCCAAATTCAATTTGATAATGCGGTAAAGGCTAGCAAAAAGAAAGACCCTAAGGTCTACACGATGATTGCACAAGCTTATGGCGAGTCAAACATCAAAGCTGATAATGCCAAAGCCTTATCGTATGTGCAAGAAGCCGAAAAGCTAAGCAAGGGTAAAGATAACCCAGAGCTAATGATTGCGCGCGGCGACATATATGCGCAGTCGGAGCAAGGTGGTGGCGAAGCTATGAACAGCTACGAGCGGGCCCTTTTGGCCGATCCTAATAGCGCATTAGCTAACTATCGTAAAGGCGAACTGAACGTTCGAGCTCGCAACTACAACGATGCTCGTGCCTCTTTCGAGAAAGCAATTCAGCTCGATCCTAACTACGCTCCCGCCTACAACGCACTAGCTGAGACCTACTTTTATGCTGGCAAGTATGACGATGCCTTGGCGACCTTCCAGAAATATCAGGGAGTAGCCGAGAAGTCGCCAGGTACGGATACTAAATATGCTTCGTTCTTGTTTCTAACCAAAAAGTACCCGGAAGCGCAAGTTGAAGTTGAAAAGGTATTGGCTCGCGACCCTAAGAACGTAACAATGAACCGCCTATTGGCTTATACATTGTTCGAAAACGGCAAGTATCCAGAGGCTCTAACGGCTATGGAGAACTATATGAAGGTTCAGCCGGCTGATAAACTCATCACGGAAGATTACGTGTACTACGGCAAAATGCTCTCAAAGGCAGGTCGTGCTCAAGAAGGTGAAGCAGCTATCAAGAATGCCATAGCTAAAGACCCTAAGAAAGCAGCTGAACTCCAAGGTGAGTTGGCGCAGAGTTACATGCTCTCCAAAAACTATACAGGGGCCATTACAGCTTACAAAGAAATTATGAAAGCTAGCGGCACCCCTGCGCTAACTGACCAGTTTCGTTTGGCTACTGCTTACCAGGGCAACAAACAGTACACGCAGGCTGATAGCCTTTACAACATCATCATAACGGCTCGCCCAACTTACGCGCCAGCTTACTTGATGCGTGCGAAGGTTAATTCGTATATGGATCCAGATTCCAAGCAGGGTTTGGCTAAACCACATTACGAGAAGTATGTAGAGTTAGCAAAAGCCGATCCTGCCAAAAACAAGGAAGGATTAGCAGAAGCCAATGAGTATTTAGGTTACTACTACTACGCCAAAGGTGAGAAAACTACCGCTGCTCCTTACTACGAGCAAGTACTTGCCTTGGACCCAGGTAACTCGAATGCGAAGAAAGTAATTGATTCGATGAAGGCCCCTAAAACAGCCGCTAAGAAGAAGTAGCCGTTGCTGTAAATTTCAAAAAAGACCCGCAACGATTGTTGCGGGTCTTTTTTATATCTGAAATCGTCTTAAAGCATAACTCTTCTTTGCAAAAATACTCACGGATCTATTAATCAGCATATTGCTCCCAATGAGTTAGTACTGCCGCAAAGTCGGCAGGTAGCTCCACTTCAAACTGCATTTGAGCGTTCGTTACGGGATGTACAAAGCCCAATGACTTGGCATGCAACGCTTGGCGTGGTATTAATTCAAAAGCTTTGTCAACAAAGGCCTTATATGCACCTGTCCGCTGCCCATACAACACCTTGTTGCCTCCGTAGGTGGCATCCGAGAACAATGGATGCCCAATGTGCTTCATGTGCACTCGTATTTGATGCGTACGGCCAGTTTCAAGGTTGCATTGTACCAATGCCACATGCCCGAATGTGCGTAGCACCTTGTAATGCGTTACTGCTGATTTACCCTGTTCGCTATCAAGAGGGTACACAGCTTGCACTTTCCGGTCCTTTACACTACGCCCAATATTGCTGCGGACCGTCCCCTGCGGCTCCTTGGGTACGCCCCAAACTAGTGCTAAATACGTTCGCTCAATGGTGTGATAGAAGAATTGCTGCGAAAGATGCGTCATTGCAAATTCCGTCTTACCGATAACCAGCAACCCAGAGGTGTCTTTATCAATGCGGTGAATGAGGCCAGGACGAATCTCGCCATTACGGCCCGTGGGCAGATTGTTGAGGTGGTGTGTTAGACCATTCACTAACGTGCCATGCCAGTTGCCATATGCCGGGTGCACAACCATACCCGCGGGTTTATTTACTATCAACAGCGCCTCGTCTTCATAGCGAATGTCGAGGTCCATAGGCTCGGGCAGCACCCGATAATCAATGGGCGGCTCGGGCAGCGTAATGGTGATAAGGTCGCCGGGCTTGATGCGGTAGCTGGATTTCACCGGTCGCTCGTTCACCTGCACTGCTTCCGCCAAAATGGCATTCTGAATCTTGGTGCGTGATGTGTGTGGCAGTTGGCGCAACAGATACTTATCGAGCCGTAGCAAGTCTTGCTTCCGACTCACTACTATGCGATGATGCTCGTAAAGCTCATCTCCTACCTCCGCCTCATCATCTTCTTCATGAGGAGTAGGAGGCAGTAATTCATCATCCAACAAGGAGTCAGTCTGAGTCATATAAAATTGTAGGCAGAAAGGCTACTAAACAAGAAAGCCGGAGCACAAAGCTCCGGCTTTTCTAATTGTATCAGCAAAAGTGCCTTACTTCTTTTTAGTAGCTTTAGCCGTCTTGTTCGGGCTTGTAGCGGGATTGGAAGCAGGCACAACAGGAGCACTAGCTTTAGGCGCAGCAGAAGCAGCACCTGGCGTTACACCCATTTTCTTTAGAATCAGGTCAGAAATGTCACCCTCTTTCGGGCCGTGCAGAAGCACTGGGCTAGCACCATCAGAATTAAGCACGTACGTGTAGCCGTTCTCTACCGATACAGCGTCAATAGTCTTCTGAAGCTTATCAAGTGCGGGCTTCAGCAAGGTTTGCTGCTTCTGCTGAAGGTTTTGGTCGGCAGAACGCTGAAACTCTTGAATAGACTGCTGCATAGTTGTCAGCTCCTTCTCTTTGTCGGCCTTTACTACATCTGTCATAGTAGCGGCACCTTTCTGGTAGGCTTCAGCTTTGGTTTGATACTCGGCATATTTGCTCTTAAGCTGATTTTCCAGCTGCGTGCTGTAGGCTTTCAAATCAGTTTCAATCTGCCGGCTTTCAGGCATCTGGCTCAGCACATATTCCACACTCGTGTAGCCAATTTTTAATGGGCCGCTTGGAGCTGCTGCCGTGGTGGAAGCTGGAGTTGCCGCTGCAACAGTAGGAGCCTGCGCTAACGCAACTGAAGCCGACGTGAAAGTAAGAGCGGCCGCAGCCAATACAACGCGGAACATGTTCATGATGGTCATTAAAAAGGAAATGTCTGGGAAGTGTATGTTGCAAAGTTAGTTCTTTCGGCTTGCCGGACGTGTGGCCGGTTGCCGAGTAGCCGGTGTAGTACCAGCCTTGTCCTCATCAGCTTGCGGCTCATCACCCGCCGGCGTCTTCGGAACGGACACCGATTTAACGCTGCCCTTCTGTGCGGTTTGGTTTCTGTCTTCTGATGCTAAACCCAATTCTTCCAATACAAATTCCGTATAGTCGTGTACTGGGTTGGTATAAAGCATAGTCAAGTCGCCAGACTTATCGAACATGATGGCTAGCTGCTTTTTCTTGGCTACTTTTTCTACGGCTTCAAATACGCGGTCCTGTACCGGTTTAGTAAGTTCTTGACGCTTTTTGAACAGCTGACCTTCGTAACCGAAAATTTTGTTTTGGTAGCCTTTTACATCCTGCTCTTTTTTCAGGATTTCGTCTTGCCGCTTCTTCTTCATCGGCTCCGTCAACAGAACTTCTTCGGCTTGGTACGTGCGATATAGCTTATCGAGGTCCTTTTTTTGAGCCTCGATATCCTTCTGCCAGTTCTGCGACAAGTTGTTGATCTCAGTTTGAGCTTGCGCATACTCTGGCATCTTGGTCATGATGAACTCGGAATCTATGTACCCGAATTTTTGGGCTGTTGCCGAGCCAGCGGTAATCAGAAGCACTAGCAGGGAGGCCAGGGCAGAGAATGTTTTCTTCATAGCAACAAGTGGGAAAAGCCGACCTGCGCCTCTCGCACTTAGCGGATTTGCTGGCCGATGATGAAGTGGAATTGGTTGCGGTCCTGAGCAGTCTGACTAGACGAAGTGCGCGGAATAACATCAAAGGCCCGGCCGAAATCAAACCCTAGCAAACCAAATGCCGACATAAAAATACGGGCCCCTACACCAGCCGAACGATAGAGCTTGTAGGGACTGTAGTCGGTGTAGCTATTGAAAGCATTGCCAGCCTCTGCGAAACTAAGAACATAAACTGTTGCGGCCGGGTTCAGCGACACCGGATAACGCAACTCCATCACGTACTTATTATAGACCGCTCCGCCATTTTGTTCCTGTCGCGCTGTAGGTATAGAGTTTGGATCTCCAGGGTCAGCGTAGCCACGTAAACCTACATATTCGGTACCAACTAAGAAATTCTGGCTACCACCAGCACCTAGACCTGATCCACCTAATTTGAACCGCTCAAAAGGTCCGATCTGGAGGCTACTGTTATAGGTGCCAATAAAGCCAAAGTGCGCCCTTGTGTTAAGCACTAACTTGCCCACAATGGGTGTAAACCAGGACGCATCAAACATCCACTTATGGAACTCAACCCACTCACTCGTATTCAGAGGCGCGCCTTTTTTGAATAATGAATAAGGTGGCGTCAGGTTTACGCTTAACGCCAGCGAAGATCCCCTTCTTGTAAATGTAGGGTTATCAATGCTATTGCGGGACAGCGTGGTATTCAGCGTGATGTTAGTGGCGGTTCCGTTCTGGAAGTTTTGGAAATATGGATAGTCCTTTACTATGTACTGCGTAGCTGACAACGAATTGCTTAGTGTGAAATAGTCATCAGGCCAGCGCAACCGTCGTCCTAAGCTAATAGAAGCACTATTGCTTTTAAGGAAGCTGCCATTATTTATGTCGAAGCTATTACCACCGTAAGCAAAACGACTAATGCTCCGGTTCAAGCTGAAGGAAAACGAATTAGGCTTACGGCCACCGAGCCATGGCTCGGTGAATGAAAACGAGTAAGCCTGATACTGTAGTCCATTGGCTTGTACGTTCAGGGATATACGCTGACCGTCGCCGGCGGGCACTGGCGTCCAATTGCGGAAATCTTTGGCTTTGCGCAACGAGAAATTGTTGAACACCAGCCCTACCGTACCAATAAAGCCCGCATAGCCACCCCAGCCACCTGAGAGGGTAATCTGGTCGGAAGGCTTCTCTACAACCGTGTAGTTGATATCAACCGTACCGTCGGCTTGGTTGGGCACTGGGTTGATGCCTACTTTCTCTGGGTCGAAGTAACCCAAAGTGGATATTTCACGCTGCGAGCGAATAAGCAATTCGCGGTTGAACTTGTCGCCGGGCAAAGTCCGCAACTCCCGACGCAACACGTGGTCGGTGGTCTTGGTATTGCCAGCAATGTTTACCTCTTTGATCCGAGCCTGCACCCCTTCTGTGATGCGCATCTCGATATCAATAGAGTCGCCTTCCACCTTAGTTTCTACCGGGTCAATAGAGAAAAACAAATAACCGTCGTTCATATAGAGCGAAGTGATATCCTGACCTGTTGGATTGTAGTTCAGGCGCTTATCAAGCGTTTCCTTACTATACACACTGCCCTCCTTAATACCTAAGACCGAGGCCAGTGTCTTATCGTCGTACAAGTAGTTGCCAGCCCAGGAGATGTTGCGGAAGTAATACTTGGGACCTTCATCAACTCGAACTCGCAAAGCCAAGCTTTCCCCATTTCGAATAAGTGAGTCCGATACCACTACTGCATCACGGTAACCTTGCGCATTATAGAATTCGATAAGTTTAGTTTTATCTTCTTCGAACTCCACTCGCTGAAACTTTCCAGAATTCAGAATTTTAGGGAATTTTTTCTCCTTCGTCTTCTTGAATTTTCCCTTCAGCTTGCTGTCTTTGAATGCTTCGTTGCCCTCAAAGGTGATTTCTCGAATCTTACTTTTCCCACCCTTATCGACGTTGATCTTCAACACCACGCTATTCGACAAACTGGAGTCAGGAATTTGCGTGATGTTTACTTTAGCGTCCAAGAAGCCTTTGTTGGTGTAGAATTTCCGTACCTGGGTATTGGTATTGCTCAGCAGCGCGTCTGTCACCACCTTACCTCGAATCAGCTTGATCTTGTTTTTAAGATCATCTGCTTGACTCTTGCCGATACCTGTAAACTCGAACTTCGACAGACGAGGGCGCTCCTTCAGGTTGAAATCCAGAAAAATGCGGTTGCTTTCAATTCGCGTAATTGAAACGCTCACATCACCAAGAATACCCTGTTCCCATACCTTACGGATTGCCTTGCCTATTTCTTCGCCAGGCACTGAAATAGGGTCGCCTACCCGCAGGCCGGTCAGACCGATCAGGGTATTAGCATCTAAGTAGCGGGCACCGCTAATGGTGATGCCCCCTAGTTCGTAACGCTTGGGTTCCTCGCCAGTTGCGGCCGGAGTGGCCGTTTGAGCCATTCCAGTCAGCGGTGCTACTACACCTAGTGTAAGGACTATAGCCGCTACTCGGCTCAATGTGTTCAAAAATAAATTCATTCTGCTATTGAAACCTTACGAAACGGTTAGCTGCTCACTCGTCTTCCCAAAACGCCGCTCCCGGCGCTGATACGCCCGCACGGCTTCCTCAAAATGAGCCCGGCGGAAGTCAGGCCACAAAAGGTCCGTGATATATAGTTCGGTGTACGCCAACTGCCACAGCAGAAAATTGCTGATGCGTTGTTCTCCACTAGTGCGAATCAGCAACTCCGGATCGGGTATGCCCGCCGTGGTCAGATATTTCGCAATGGTGCTTTCCTCAACGTCTTCGGCGCGTAACTGTCCGGCCGCTACGTCGGCAGCCAAGCGCCGGGCTGCTTGTGTTAAATCCCAGCGGCCACTATAGCTAAGCGCCAATACCAGCGTCATTCGAGAACCTGCCTTTGTTAGCTCCATTGCCTCCGCCAGTTCACGCTGACAAGAATTGGGCAAGCTTTGGATTTGGCCGATAGCCTGTAAACGAATGCCGTTCTTTAATAGTGTGGGAGTCTCTTTGCGAATAGTATGTACCAGCAACTGCATCAGTGCAGTCACTTCGTGCGCCGGTCTCGACCAGTTTTCTGTCGAGAAAGCATAGAGCGTGAGGTAGTGCACCCCCATTTCAGCGGCGACTTCTACTGTCTCACGTACGGCAGTAATGGCGTTCTGGTGCCCGAAGATGCGGAGGCCGCCCTTCTGCTTGGCCCAGCGGCCATTACCATCCATAATCACGGCGACGTGAGCAGGAATATTCTGTGGGTCGATTTCGGACCGGACGGCCATGGATACTTTTTGCGTAAAGAGGCTGCAAGTTACGCAAATGGTTGCATTTCAACCTGTCCAATCCGGCTATCTACCGTAGGAGCTTAGGATTGTCCTTGTACTGAGGTGGGCAGTTAATCTTATAAAAAGTATAAGAGATAGTAACTCCGTTAAAGAAATACCAGTCTTGGTCGTGCGGATTGCCTACAACATCAGTCTGTCCATTGGTCTTACCATCAATATGGTCGAGTTTATCGGTAAACGCCTTACGAGCACCAGCTTCAAGCCCCAAGTTCCACCGATTCGACAAAGCATACTTGAAGCCAAAGCCCGCGGGTATCGCTACCCCAAGGATATTCCCCTTTTGGTTCAATGAAGGCAGAGTACCATTGTTGCTAACAGTAGTTATACTAGCTAAATAACCCGCTAAACCAACAAAGACATAAGGTGTGAAATGCACCTTCGCCTTGCGGTAATGATAGTCGAAGAAGTTGTACTCGAGCACCGCCGACGCCTCGTATAGGGGACCTTTCGTATTTGCCTGGCGATAGGCCTGCAACGGAGGCACATCCCCATTCTCTCCCTTCACGTTTCCATCATCTGCCCGTAGCAGACCGGCCATGAGAGCTCCTCGTAACGTAATAGGCGCCGAAATATCTCGGCGATAAAAGGCCGTAACAGCTGGCCGATTGTTCTTGAACTGATAACTCGAGGATAATTCTCCTTTATAAACAAGGCCACCTAAGCCTACTCCTATTTCACTGGTATACTGGGCGGCAACTGAATGAGCAAAAAAAACACTCCCCGCTTGCGTCAAGCAAACAAGGAGCGTTTTAGAGAGATTTACTTTTATCATTAGAACTGGTTGTGAGTAGAATACCAACCAGCAGAAACTGGTTAGCGAAATTTAGGGCTCTTAACGCGCGGGGCGAGAATGTAGTTGAGCGTGAAACCGGCCTGTACGTACCAGTCGTCTTCGTCGTCTTTACCACGCTGGTAGCCAGATTGATTGGTTTCAAACCAAGTACCATCTAGACCGGCGGTACCGCCGCCAGTGATGTCCCAACCAAAGTATTGGGCGGCGCCAGCGTTGAGGGCGCTTTTGCTAACTACATAATTCGTACTTACGTCGTCAAGATAGTCATTAAACGTTTTGCGGAAGCCTATCTCGAAGCCAAGATCAAAGCTTTTGTTTAGTTTATAACGCGCACCAATGCCAAATGGTATAGCAATACCAGCTCTGTTATAAGACACTCCTTCCGTTTGAAGCGGCTGCAAAGCAATATAGCTGCCTCTACTCAAATTCTGGGAATTGTCATCTGTAACCTCGCCCTTAGGATTACCAGCGTATCCTGCTAAACCGGCAAATATATAAGGTACAAAGTCGGGACGCTTGATGTAGTTATTGCGGTTTGGAATTAGGTCAAAAATAGCTACAGCAGAAAGCTCGGCAATATCGTTGCGAAAATTCATGTTGCGGTTGTAGCGAAATTTTGCGTCCGTGTCGTTTTGATCAGCGGCCTTAACGTCGCTACCCGTAATACGACCATAGCTTAAACCACCGCGAGCTGATATCCGAGGGGTAAAGCGGTGAGTGAACGTAACGCCAAGATTAGGACGCGTAGCGCCAAAACGTAAGCTTGGAATGCTAGGCTTAGGAGTGATATCGCCGAAATAGTTCATAGCTGTCAGCGTTACGCCAACTGAGTTATACTGCTTTCGCTTCGTGAACTGCTGCGCATCCGCCGCAGGAGCTATCAGCAACGAGGCCAACAGCAACGTAAGGGTGTAATTAAAAAACTGCTTCATATTGGAGCGAAAGTTAGTAATAGCGAAAGGAGAAGCCTGATCTGAAGGAAACACAGTAACAGTCAGCAACAAAAGTAGAAGATATAGGGAACTAAAAAAACTAATAGCAGGAAAAGTATATCTTCTAAACTGGAATTCCAGCCGGATTACGCCGATCTAGCCCCCAGTTTAACTTGCTACGCAGTGTGCTTAGGAAATTAACATGATTGAATTTTACTAAGCGCACCGAAAAGCTCTCTCGTCTAACTGCAATTTGCACCCCCGCATCAACTGGCACAGAACGCGAATCAAGGGAAAGCAAAAACTGGTTGCTACGGCCCTCTATTTCAAAGGAAATCACGCTGCGATCCGACACAATAATAGGACGCACATTGAGATTGTGAGGGCATACGGGGGCAATGATAAAATTGTTTGTCTGGGGTAGCATCACTGGTCCGCCGCAACTAAGTGAGTAGCCAGTAGACCCAGTGGGAGTAGCTACTACGAGGCCGTCCGCCCAGTAAGAATTCAAGTATTCGCCGTCGATGTAGGTATGCACTACAATCATCGAGGAGGTATCGCGCTTCAAAATACTGACCTCGTTAAGACCGAAGTTGATGTCACCGAAAGCATCCGGATCGGTTTCAACTCGGATCAAGCTTCGGTCTTCCAAGACGAAATGACCTTTGAAAAGGGCGTCCATGGCTTGCGCAATACGGTCAGGCGTAACAGTGGCCAGAAAGCCAAGACGCCCCGTATGAATGCCCAGAATCGGAATCTGTAGGCTACCGACGTAAGTAACGGTGTCGAGCAAGGTACCGTCGCCGCCGATGCTGAGGACGAACTGCACACCACGCAGAGAATCGCCACGGGTAAAGGTGGAAACGCCAGCGGGCAAATTGAGCCGTTGGGTCAGGTAGTCATGAAAAGACTTAACCACAAGAATACCCGTCTGTCGACCAGCCAGATCATCAAGCAGGCTCTGCACAAAGGGCAAACTCGCATCGTCGAAGGGTTTTCCTAGAATAGCAATTTTCATAACAAAATTTTAACCTACCCATGGCAGGCAACAAGTCAAATAGGAAATTCGGAACGGAAAAAGAAGCCGCCTTGGCCACGTAACGTACGAGTGTATTCGAAGGTAAAAACCCGATCGTAATACGTAACCAAATGCATAGCAACTCCAACAGAAGCAAGTAAGCGGCCCGGTAGCCGGTTGCCAGCTATAGCCGAAGGCGTGCTTACGTAACCTGCGTCGGTAAAGGTATTCAAATAGAGTGCGAGCGGGATGGTATTGACTTTCGAACTGGCTATGCCTTCTAACTGTACTCGCCCAGCATCGAAGAGCCGATAAGAAACGCCTTGTTGCAACAACGCATAATGGCGGCCATCTACTACATACGGGTCGTAACCACGTACCAGCACATCATAGCCAAGCGCACGATTGTCGGCGTAGGAAAAACGCCGACTGAAGCGCATCTGACCTTGCATAGCACCACTATAGTAAAATTGCCCGCCAAGCGGCACATAGCGGGCATAACGCACTCGAGCCAGCAACTGCGGAGGTGCCGCGGTAAGAAAACGTCTGTACACCAATTGCGCTTGGAGATAGCGCCCGGTGAGTGGATAAGCAAAGGTGTTGCGCTGATTCAAGACTCCACTCAGGCTAAAATTCAGGTACTCCCGGCGGGTACGGTCGAGGTAATAGTCGGGGTTGAGTTGGTTAACGGAATCAGTAATAGCCTCTTGATGGTAGCTTAGATCGAAAGCAGCTAGTAAGCGTACGGTCCTGCGCCAGCGCAGCCCGGCCGTAACGTAGCGTCGCTCGATTGGGAAACCATCTTCAGGGCGAAAGGTAACAAGACGGTCCTCAACTGTAGCATAATCGAGAGCCCGCGCACGGTAGTAAGAAGCTCCTACGCCTACCCCCACCCGACGGCGCCGACCATAGCCCGGCGCCTCATAAAACAACTCGTACTTGCGGTTAAAGCCCAATTGCAAATTGGCTAGCAGGTTTTCGTTGCGACCCCGAAAGTTTCTGCGTGTCAGGTGCAAACCATAGTCAACCCGGCGCCAGCGGTCAGAGCGGTCGGCCCAGGCGCGGAAGTTACGGTCAGCAATAGAGAGAATAGGGACCGGAAAAGTATACCAGCGCTCTTGCACGCTAAAAAGGATGGTAAGACGGCCATCTTGGCAAGCCACTTCGCACAGCACTTGGTGGAACAGCTGCAAGTTGAAGAGGCGGCGGCGGTTTGCTTCGATGCGAACTGCCAGCGTAGTGGCTCTTAGGGTATCCCCCTCACTAAAATCGAGTTCTGCGCGTAGGGTTTGCTCTTTGGTTACTTGATTTCCCACAAAAACCAGCGCAGCTACGCGCAGAGTAGTGTAACCGGGACACGTCAGCAGTGCCCGCAAGGTACTGTCAGGGGAGGATCGGGGGATGGGCGCAAAAGAGGGAGTGAAAGTCAACGCAGGTACAGCACGAACCATCGCAGTAGCAAGAAAGAATACTACCCAGACTAAAAAAGCTCGTGTGTACACCCGATTGCCGCTTACAGGCTTAGGTATTTCAGCAGTGCATCGTACCGATCCTGCTCGTTTTCACCTACCTCGGCTACCCCATTGAACTGCGCGGTAATAGTATAGCCGAAACGTTCCAGGGTAGCAGCAATACGAGTAAGTGAAGGCGTGTTCACTTTCAGCGTAAGACGAATGCGGTAAGGGTCGTGCTCGTCCTGCGCTACGTGAGCACTTAATACTTTCGCGTTGTTCTCTTCTATATACCGGCTGATAGTACCTAAGGAATAGTCACGCTCTTCCATCGAAAGCACAATTACCGCTCCTTGCCCAGAGGCAATAGGTTGCTGCCCGAAAGCAGCCAGTGTATCACTCACGGTCACGACGCCCATGTACTCGCGCTGGTCGTCGAGAACTGGAACAAGCTGAATTTTATTTTGGATGGCGACTTCCATAACGCTATAGAAATGCTGATCGTGCTGTACATGCACATCAGCAAAACCCAACGAAAGTTCGCTTAAGAGTTGACCATTTTTTTCGGCACGCTCAACATCAGCCAAATCGGCCCCCGTAACGAGGCCCCGGTACGCACGGTTATCGAGCACGGGCAGCTGGCCGACGTGGAATTCCTCCAGCCATTTGGCCGCTTTCCCGACGGTATCCGACACCTTTAGGGGCGGAATCATCTGGTTGAGCAAGTCTTCGGCAATCATCGAGTGCATCGGCGGGATATGAGGAATTAAACGAATAAAATAAAGTCAGGCGGGCAGGTCAAGATTATGAAATGCCCCAACCACCCAATTGCAACCACCGGGCCACAACCACAACAAATACGAAGCGGCCCTATTCTTGGAGTTTGAGAAGCCGCAGATATACAAAAAAGTTTTCAACGGCTTACTCCCGAAGAACCAGCAATGTAAAGAGACGGTCTGAACTGTAGAGGTTGCTTTCATTTCAGTAGCCCCTGCCATTCATTGTTCTGTACTGTTGCTTTACTTTCAGTTGATTGCCACCACTTCTTCCTCGGTACGTCGCAAAAACTGACGGAGCAACCCGTTAAATTCTTGGGGCCGTTCCATCATGGGTGCGTGCCCACAGTGGTCGAGGAATCGTAGCTCGGAGTTGCGAATGAGGTGATGAAATTCGTGGGCTACTATGGGCGGGGTGATGGTGTCATTCAGGCCCCAAACCAGTAGCGTGGGCACCCGAATGCCTCCCAACTCCTTGCTAAGATTGTGGCGCTGGGCCGACCTAGCAATGGCAATGATGCGCAGGCATTTAGCATTGGAGTTGGTGACATTGAACACCTCGTCTACTAGTTCCTTGGTTGCCACGGCCGGATCGTAGAACGTATAGGCTACTCGCTCCTGCACGTAGCCATAGTTGCCTCGCTTAGGAAACGAGCCGCCCATTGTATCTTCGAACAGACCACTGCTGCCGGTAAGTACCAACCGATTAACCCGCGCCGGATTCCGTAGGGTGTATTCTAGCCCTACGTGGCCACCCAGCGAATTGCCTAGCACCGTATAGGATTCGGTTAGGTTGATGGCCACTACAAACTCCTCCACATACTTCACCAACCCCGGTACGCCTGCTTGCGTGAGCGGCATATCGTAAATGGGTAGCAGCGGAATGATAACGCGGTAGTCGGGGCGGAAGTGCGCCACCACGTCCTGCCAATTGCTGAGAGCCCCAAAAAGGCCATGCAGCAGCAGCAGCACGGGCCCGGCACCCTCATCGACGTATTGAAACTCGTTGCGTTCTTTGATTTGCAATTCCATCTTTTTAGCGAACAACCGGCGTAGTAGTAGCCACCGAGCCCTCTTCTACAATGATACAATACCGAACCCAATTGCGCAGCATCAAGAGGCCATGCGTGGTGAGCAGCGCTTCGGGGTGGAACTGAACGCCCACCAGTGGCAAAGTAGTATGACGCAGCGCCATGATTTCGCGGGCCGGATCGGCGGTGTAGGCTAGGGCGCGCAGTACGGGAGGCAAGTTGCTCACCACCAGCGAATGGTAGCGCGTGACGGGTACCGGCTGGGGCACATCCTGAAACAGCCACTCGTCGGCTACTACTTCCATTTCCGATACTTTGCCGTGCATGGGTCGCAAGGCCCGGGTCACGGTGGCCCCGAAGAATTCGGCTAAGGCCTGATGCCCCAGACACACCCCGAGCATCGGGACGCGCTGATGCCAGG
This sequence comes from uncultured Hymenobacter sp., assembly GCF_964242765.1. NCBI lineage: Bacteria > Pseudomonadati > Bacteroidota > Cytophagia > Cytophagales > Hymenobacteraceae > Hymenobacter > uncultured Hymenobacter sp. The sequence goes on along the minus strand of NZ_CAXTBM010000005.1, from coordinate 126,507 downwards.
CAGCAACAACCGCCATCAGGTTGCCCGCCGCCGCCGGAGTGCCTGGCCCCGGCGACAAAACCAAAGCATCGAATTCCAACTCTTCTAAGTAGGCGAGCGGTACATCATTGCGAACCACCTGCACCTCACACTCTAACTGCTGAAAGTAGTCCAGCAAGTTATAGGTGAAAGAATCGAAGTTGTCGAGCAGCAGCAGGCGCGTCATTGTGCTAAGGGAGTAGCTAAATTAAGCAAGTAACGCGTCTTAGAGTTCCTAAGCAGCCTTCTTCGTGGAACTCGGTTTGCTGCTTTGCTACTCGTTCACTTCTCAAAATACAGCGCGTAGCTTGACCAGCAGCGTACTGGCGAAAGGCATAACGAAGCCAACAATTTCCAGCGCGAAGGGAGTGGCTTGGCGCACGAGGGGCAATACCTGCGAGCCAGCAACTAACGTAGGCGAAATAAGTTGCAGGCCTGATAAGCCAACTCCGTGCAGTAGTAAACTCAGCCCTAGCACCCACTTCAGCACGCCGGCCGCGCCACCGCCCAAGTTGTCGAGGACACCTAGGGGAGTGAGGTGCACCGCTTTTTTCACGAAGCTACCCAGTAAGTGTACGCCCCATACAATGGCTGCAAACACCAACAGGAACGCTACAAATGGCAACAGCCCGAAAGCCTCCCCTACGTACTGGCGCACCAACGGAATGGCGTCGCTGAGAAGTACCAGCCCGCCCACTGCCCCCAATACAAACGCCAACAACGATGCTACTTCCAACACGAGCCCCCGCTGAAAGCCTTTCACAGCTCCTATACCCAGCGGAATTAGCAGCAGAATATCGAAAGCGGACATGAAATTGATCAGCTAATCTGTTGATTGTTGGTGTTTGAGTAGCAAAAGTCATCTGGCTTGAGTCAACAATTGCCAATTCAACTCGTTAACAATCTTTTAAATCACACATTCGTGTTGTTGAGCAGGTTGTTTACCACTTGCGAGATCATCCGACCATCCGCTTTGCCAGCTAATTCGCGAGCGGCTACGCCCATTACTTTGCCGAGGTCGGAAGGACCGGTGGCACCCACGCGCTGGATGATGCCTACGAGTTGCTCTACCAAATCGGCTTCGCTAAGCTGCTGGGGCAAATATTCCTCGATAATAGCCAACTCGGCCAGTTCCACTTCTTCGAGGTCGGAGCGAAACTGTTTGTTATAGGTTTCGGCGGCTTCGCGACGCTGCTTGGCGGCTTTGGTTAAGAGCTTGATTTCAGCATCGGAAGTGAGGGCCGCGCCGTGCTGACCTTCGGCCGTTTCAGCCAGCAGAATTTGAGATTTGATGCTGCGCAGAGCAGTAAGACGGGTTTTGTCTTTGGCCAGCATGGCCTTCTTGATATCCGCGTCGATTGTTTCTTTTAAAGCCATGATTCAGGAGAAATGAGGATGCAAGATTACGTGTTTTTAAGTGATGCAACGGAAGCCAGAGGTAGCAGGGGGCGCACTCAGCAACAGGCTATAGAAAAAGCAAGGCAGACTGGAAACGGGTGCTAGCTGGGTGCGTCATGAGGGCAACTGTAAAACAGGGAGCGTAGCTCGGAGTTGTATCTTTGGTCTCTTCCGAGGCCACTTCGTCAGAAATACCCCTGTATGACCAAGCTTAGCGTAAACATAAATAAAATAGCTACCCTGCGGAACGCCCGCGGCCATAACCGCCCCGACCTCCTCCAGGTGGCGCGCGACTGTGAACGGTTCGGAGCGCAGGGCATCACGGTGCATCCACGGCCCGATGAGCGCCACATTCGTTACCAAGATGTGCGCGACTTGAAGGCTCTTGTCACCACTGAGCTAAACATAGAAGGCAACCCAACCCCCTATTTTCTGAACCTAGTGCGCGAAGTGCGCCCCGAGCAAGTAACCCTGGTGCCCGACGCGCCCGACGCTATTACGTCGAATGCTGGCTGGGATACCGTGAAGCACCAGATTTATTTGATGGGCGTCGTGCAGGAGTTGAAAGCCTTAGGCTGCCGGGTTAGCATCTTTCTGGACCCGAGCCTGGAAATGGTGAAAGCCGCAGTTGGCACCGGCACCGACCGGATCGAGTTGTACACCGAAGACTACGCCCGTCAGTATCCCCACGACCGAGAGGTAGCCCTTCTCCCCTACCGCACGGCGGCTGATTTGGCGCATCAGCTCGGCCTCGGCGTCAATGCCGGCCACGACCTCGACCTCGACAACCTCGCGTATCTGCATCAAAACCTGCCTGGGCTAGCGGAAGTAAGCATTGGGCACGCGCTAGTTTGCGATGCGCTCTATCTGGGCCTCGAAAACACCATTCAGCTCTACCGGCGCCAGTTGGCGTAATGAACCCATAAAGAATGAGCAAGAAGTGCTCTTCCCCTGCTCATACTACCTAGTCATTGCTCCTATGCCCCGTTTGCCCCTTTCCGAATTCCTGCAAGGTCCCGAAAACACGCCGGTTCTAGACGTACGTGCCCCAGTCGAGTACAGCCAGGGCCACATACCGGGCGCGCTTAGTTTTCCCTTGTTCACCGACGAGGAACGGGCCCGAATCGGTACCACGTACAAGCAAGCCAGCCAGGACAAAGCGGTATTGCTCGGCCTAGACTTGTTTGGGCCCAAAATGAGCCAACTAGTGAAAGCGGCTACCAAACTGGCCCCCAGCAAAGAAGTACGGGTGCATTGCTGGCGCGGGGGTATGCGTAGCGGCGCGGTCCAGTGGCTGCTGGAATTGGCTGGCTTTAAGGTGCATTTACTTAATAAGGGCTATAAAGACTACCGGCAATGGGTGCTGGCCCAGTTTGCTACGCCCCGGCCACTGCTAGTGTTGGGTGGCCTCACTGGTTCCGGCAAAACCGATGTGTTGCATGAATTGGCCCGCCTGAACGAGCCAGTACTGGACCTCGAAGGGCTGGCTAGCCACAAAGGCTCGGCGTTTGGCAGCATTGGTTTGCCACCCCAGCCCACTCAAGAGCAATTCGAGAACGACTTAGCCGCGGCGCTCACGCAGCTTTCCACGGAAATTCCAGCTTGGGTGGAAGATGAAAGCCGCACCATTGGCGGTATTCATGTGCCGCCGCCCTTGTTTCGACAGATGAGTGAGGCGCCGCTGGTCGTGCTGGAAATACCGCGGCCGGTACGAGTCCGCAAGCTAGCTGAAGAGTACGGCCGTGAAGACCCCGGCGCTCTGGCCACTTCTATTCTGCGGATTCGCAAACGCCTCGGCGGCCTTGCTACCAAAGAGGCCCTGTCGGCCATTGCCGAAGACGATATGGAGAAAATGGTGAGTTTGGTGCTCGATTATTACGACAAGACTTACAGCCATGGCCTAACGAACCGTAAGGCCATCTGCGTACCTTCCACCACCTGCGACGCGGCCGTAAATGCGCAATTGGTACGCGAAGCCGCACGCCATGCCAACTTGTTTTCTATGGCACCTTTCAACGCTTCCTCTCGTGGTACCTAAGCTGCGCGTTGCCCGCCCCACCGACCAATTGCCGGAGTTACTGCGCTTCTACCGCGACGGACTAGGGCTGGTAGAATTAGCTGCCTTCACCACGCACAACGGTTTCGATGGCGTGATACTCGGTCATCCACAGGCACCTTATCATCTGGAATTCACGCACCAACCCGGTCACGTAGTCGGCCGAGCACCAACCGCCGACCATCTGCTAGTGTTCTACCTACCCGACCTGTCCGATTGGCGCGCGGCTATCCAGTGTATGGAGGCTGCTGGGTTTAAGCCAGTACCGGCATATAACCCGTACTGGGACCAACTCGGCACCACGTTCGAAGACCCCGACGGCTACCGCGTCGTATTGCAGCAAGCTGCTTGGGAGCTGTAGCGGCTTCGCCTTTTTGTCATTTTCTATTATGCCACCGATGACTCCTGAAACCAACGACCAGATTCGCCTCACGCAGTATAGCCACGGGGCGGGCTGCGGCTGCAAAATCGCGCCCAAGGTGCTCGACCAGATTCTGCACACCAGCGTTCCGCAACCCCACGACGACAAGCTGCTGGTTGGCAATTCCTCCCGCGACGATGCCGCCGTGTACGATATAGGCGGCGGCCAGGCTCTTATCAGCACCACCGACTTCTTCATGCCCATCGTTGATGATGCCTACGACTTTGGGCGCATTGCCTCCGCTAACGCCATTTCCGACGTGTATGCCATGGGTGGCCGGCCGGTTATGGCTATTGCTGTATTAGGTTGGCCTATTGATAAGTTGGCGCCCGAGGTAGCGCGCCGCGTGATTGAAGGCAGCCGCAGCATCTGCCAGGAAGCGGGCATCCCGCTGGCCGGCGGCCACAGCATCGATTCGCCCGAACCTATTTTTGGCCTGGCAGTAACTGGAATGTTGGCCATTGAAAACCTCAAGCAAAATGACACGGCCACTGCGGGCTGCGAGTTGTACCTAACCAAGCCTCTGGGCGTTGGGATGCTGACCACCGCCCAAAAACGCGGCATCTTGCGCCCGGAAGACGAAGCCATTGCGCCGCAAAGCATGATGCAACTCAACAAGATAGGCGCCGACCTAGGCAAGCTATCTGCCGTACGCGCCATGACCGACGTGACCGGGTTCGGCCTGTTAGGCCACCTTTCCGAGGTCTGCGAAGGTAGTAACCTCACGGCCGATGTGGAATTCAGTGCCGTACCACTTATAGCTGAAGCCGAACATTATCGAGTTCAAAAAGCCATTCCGGGCGGCACAGTACGCAATTGGGATTCCTATGGCCACAAGATTGGCACCATCACCGACGAGCAACGGGCTTGGCTTTGTGATCCGCAAACCTCGGGAGGCTTGCTCGTGTGCGTCGAGCCCGCTGGCCGGGCAGAAGTGCAGGCCGTTTTCAAACAGCACGGACTCGTGCTGGAGTGTTTCGGCGTGCTGCGTGCACACCACCCAGGCGAAGCTTGGATTCAGGTTCGATAGGTTGTGAAGACGGTTTCGCTGTTGCGGCCTCTGCTAGAGTTCGGGGCCGTAGTCGTAGCCCTGATTGTGGGGCTACGGCTTATTACAGGCCTGTTTGGAGGACGCCAAAGAATGTACCGGGTTACATTTCAGCGGCAAGTGGCTTTGCTGTTCTGGCCGGTTCTCTGCCTGAGTGTCGGGCTGCCTTTTCTGGTGTCATTCCTGTTTGCAGGCGCTTTATCAACCTATGAGTTGGTGCTGCTACTGCTGATTTCGGCGCTGGTACTAGGCTTTGCGGCGCCTGCTTTACTGTTACATCTGCACTACTATCTGCACAATCACGACACTGAGCTACTATTCGAGCCTAAACAAAACGTTCTGGAAGTGTACCAAGACGGACAGCGCTTGGCCTTCAGCCGAGCCGATATACGGCGAGTGGTGTACGCCCGCTGCACTTCTCGGCGCTTGTTTTGGAGTAACTACGAATACATTCAGTTACAGCTGCATGACGGGCAGCTAATTACCATCACCTCTTTGCTCTTGAAACTGACGATACTAGCCGATTTCCTGCGTAATACTCACCTCGAAAATCAACAATATTTATTTTGTACAATCCGAACTTACTAGCCCTTGCGTAAGTATTGGCAGGTTTATAGTAGCATCAATTAATTTATAAATATATCGTATTTATATTCTCTGTTTGGCTGCGTAAAATCACAACAGAGGGGTTACCCTTATATTGACAAGCATTGATATTCATAAATACTTGAGCGTATATTTGATTTTATAAATATTGTATTTAGGTGTGGAAAGGCGGCTACTTTATTATTTCTTATTTTTCTGCCTTCACCTGTTTAAGCCTGAATTAGCAATTGCGTCTGATCCTGATCCTGCGGTAGCAAGCCTTTTACGCCAACTGCCAACTTGCACTCCCGATACCAGCCGTCTGCGCACTCTTGCTGCCTTATGCTACAAATTGCATGGCTCGCAGCTGAAACGGGCTATATTCTATGGCGAGCAAGCGGTTCGCTTAGCAACTCATAGCAACAATAAAACCTGCTTAATCAGGGTCCTGCTTGACCTCGGGTGCTGCTACGCAAACATGGCCGATGACATGCATGCCCTTAAGCTTGAGCAACAAGCACTTACGCTAGCGCAACAGCTCAATGACAACGAGGGTATTGTACGAGCTTATACTTGCATCGGGGGGATACATCAGGAGAACAACTATACTACCAATGCGCTGCATAACTACCATCGGGCAATGGCTTCCGTCCACTGCCTAGGAGTGAAGGTAAGTACGCAGATCATGCTGTATGGCAATCTAGGCAACCTGTATTCCTACCTACGCAGCTATCCATCAACCTTATACTACACGCGTAAAGCTCTCCAGCTCGCCCGCGAAAGCGCCGATAAGCCTGGCGATTCATTATATACAGCCAATCTAGGGCTGCTTTATCTTCAACAAGGCAAACTTGACACCGCGGAAGGCTTGGCCCGAAAACCAATGACGCTAGTGGAACCACTACATAGCTATCGGCTTGAAGCGGGCCACTTAGAACTGCTTGCTACCATTCTACTGCTGGAAAAACAGCTCGACGAATCAGAGCTCTTAACTCGGCGGGCGCTTCGTCTTGGTCGGCAGGTTGACTTCAAAACACGCATACTTGATGCCTATCACTTGCTAACGGAAATCAACGCAGGACGCAGAAATTACGAAGAAGCTTTCAAGTGGCAGGGTATGTTTCGCGCCCTCAACGACTCAATCAACAACAGCGCACGCCTCCAAGCCACAGCTGCCTTGCAGGCTCGCTACGAGATGTCTGAGAAGGAAAGCCAAATTAAACAGCTCACTCATCGCAGTGAACTTCAACAGCACCACAACCACGAGCTATGGCTGATAGTTGGGGCCTTGCTGCTAAGCTTAGGTGGTGTCGGAACGCTGTACTGGAAATTAAGGCGCAGCAGAGCCGCATTGGCCGCAAACCATGCTGCTTTGCACGAAGTCACACACGAGCTTCGTGAAGTGGCAGCTTCCAAAGACCGCCTCTATACTATTGTGGCTCACGACCTACGCGGCCCTGTTACCGCGTTTGTCGGCGTTACGGAACTGATTGGTTTTTACTTGAAAACAGGTGATGAGGATGGCTTACAACGCTTGCCAGCTCTGGTACGGCAGTCGGCCAAAAGCCTGAACGAGCTGCTTGACAACTTATTAAATTGGGCTGTGAGCCAAACCGGAGAATTAGTGAGCCAACCGGAGCAGCTTCGTATTGATGATTTATTCGCGGAAGTAGAAGAGCTATACCGCACCACGGCCGAAGCCAAGCAGATTCAGCTTACGGCTAGCGGCGCACTTACTTCCACCCTCTGGGCCGACCCCAACATGACGCGCACTATCCTGCGCAACCTTGTCGGCAACGCCCTTAAGTTCACTCCGGGCGGCGGGGTTATTCAACTCGAAGCCATACCTAGTGCGCAGGGCAATACCCTTACGCTACGCGTTACCGATACGGGCCAAGGCATGGCCCCTGATCAGGTAGCGGCCTTGCTTACGGCCAATCCTAAAGGTTCGTCGGCTCAGCGTCTCATGGGGCCTAGCTTTGGAACGGGACTTGGTCTGCCCTTGTGCCGAGCTTTCACGGAGCGGCTAGGTGGTACGCTAGCTATTGCCAGCACCCCCGGCATCGGTACTATAGTGCAGGTTGAGCTACCAGGTCAGACGGTAAACTAGCTGCCGTTGCAAGCAGATGTGCCGACTACTCCCGACCTTTGCTCGCTCTTCCCGCTTCTACTATGCACCTTCATCATCGCGAAATAGGCCAGGGCACTCCTTTAGTCGTTCTGCACGGCCTTTTCGGTACCCTCGACAACTGGCAGACACTAGCGCGGCGTTGGGCCGAGGCTGGGCACCGCGTCATCACCGTTGATTTGCGTAACCACGGCCGCTCTTTTCACTCGCCCGAGCATAGCTACGAACTAATGAGCGCCGATGTGCTGGCATTGTTTGATAGGCTTCAACTCGGCGCCGACGTTACGTTGCTCGGCCACAGCATGGGTGGCAAAGTAGCCATGCGCTTTGCCCTCGACCATCCCACCCGGCTGGCCCGCCTCGTGGTAGTGGACATTGCGCCTCGGTTATCCGACATGGCGCACCAAGACGAGATATTGGCGGGCTTACATGCCGTAAATCTTACCGCCCTGGAAAGTCGTCAGCAGGCCGATGAGGCGTTGGCAGTTCATATCCGCCAGCCCGGAGTGCGGCAGTTCCTACTGAAAAACCTTTACCGTCAAGAAGACAATTCCTTTGCTTGGCGGCAGAATCTGCGCACGCTCAGTGAAAAAATAGCGGACATTGGCGCCGAAATCAGCGGTCCGACGCCGTTTCTGAAGCCCACGCTTTTCATTCGTGGTGGCAAGTCCGACTATGTTACTACCGAAGACAAGCTCTATGGTATTCCGGCTTTGTTTCCTAATTCACAAGTGGAAACCATAGTAGACGCTGGGCATTGGGTGCACGCCGAAAAACCAGATGAAGTGTTCGGGTTGGTACAGGCATTTGCTAAAGGGTAGTTGCTGCCAAACTTCGGACTTGTCGCCTTGTATTCATCCATCATTTTTGCTCAATTCTTAATTTCAAATTGAAGCCTGGCATTCTTTACCTGATTCCCACTATTCTAGCCGATGAGACGGCTCCGCAGGTGCTACCTCCACAGATTGCCGTGCACGTAGCCGCGCTGTCGTATTTCCTGGTGGAGAATGCCCGTACGGCCCGGCGCTTCATTAAAAGCGTAGCACCCGCCCAGGTAATTGAGGATTTGCGTATCAGCGTTATCGACAAAGACAGCACCGAGGCGCAGATTCAGGCGGCGTTGAAGCTGGTGATGGCTGGGCAAGATGCGGGAGTTATTTCGGAAGCTGGCTGTCCGGGCGTTGCCGACCCCGGCGCGGAGTTGGCACGAGTTGCACACACACTTGGCATTCGAGTGGTGCCACTGGTGGGGCCAAGCAGTGTCTTGCTAGCGCTTATGGCTTCTGGCATGAACGGGCAGAGTTTCACCTTTCATGGCTACCTACCCATCGACCGAAGCCGACGGGCGGCAGCAATCAAGCAGCTAGAAAAACTGGCCCTGGCCCAGCATCAAACGCAGCTTTTCATTGAAACCCCTTACCGCAACATGCAACTGCTGGAAGACCTACTAAGTCAACTGCACTCATCAACTCGGTTGTGCATTGCCGCCAGCCTCACAGCTCCCAATGAATACGTACGCACGGATACGGTAGCTGGCTGGAAAAAAGCGGGGCTGCCCGAGATTCACAAGCAGCCCGCTGTGTTCCTGGTGGGCAGATAGTTGTAAGCTTCAGCTTAGGGCTATTTCAATACCTGATAGACTAGCAGCGAAGCCAAATAGGCCAGCCCTGTCATATAGAATAGCTGAAGCAACGGCCACGTCCAGCCTTTAGTTTCGCGGTAGGTAGTGGCCAGCGTGCTCATGCATTGCATGGCAAACACATAGAAAACCAGCAAAGAGCCGGCACGAGCCGGCGTAAAAAATGGCTGCCCATCCGGTCCTTTTTCGGCCGCTAGTTTTTGCTGCACCGTTAGCTCGTTTGCGTCCTGCCCTACACTGTAAATAGTTGACATGGTGCCTACAAATACTTCGCGGGCAGCAAATGAGGTCAGCAACGAAATACCGATTTTCCAGTCGAAGCCCAATGGGCGGATAGCAGGCTCGATGAAGTGGCCGAACTGGCCGGCATAAGAAGATTCCAGCTTTTCGGAAGCCACCCGAGATTCCGTTTCCGCCTCACTCAGCGTTTGCGTTGCGGCGCTCGTGCGGACCCGCTGTTCGGCTTGCTCCAAGGCGTTACCAGGGCCATAAGAAGCCAGAACCCACAGTATTACCGAAATAGCCACGATAACTTTGCCGGCCTGAAACACAAAGGCCTTCACCTTTTCCAGGATAGTGAGGCCCACGTTTTTCCAACGTGGCCAACGGTATACCGGAAATTCCATAATGAAGTAGCTCCGCTCCTTGGTCTTCATGAACAGCTTCAGTACCCAAGCCGACCCAACTGCCGATACAAAGCCGAGTAGGTATAGCCCCATTAAGGCCACTCCGCGCAGGTTGAAGATGCCAAGTACCGGCTGATCGGGTACCACTAGTCCGATCAGCACTGTGTAAACCGGAATTCGGGCCGAGCAGCTCATCAGCGGCGTAACGAAGATGGTAATCATCCGGTCCTTGCGGTTCTCGATGGTGCGGGCACTCATGATAGCCGGCACAGCGCAAGCCATACCCGAAATCAGGGGCACAACACTCTTGCCATTCAGACCAAACTTGCGCATGATGCGGTCCATCATGAACGTGACGCGGGCCATGTAGCCGGTTTCTTCCAGCACCGCAATAAAAGCAAACAGCAGGGCAATCTGCGGAATAAAAATCAATACCCCGCCTAAGCCCGCAAGCACCCCTTCCGTCAGCAGACTAATGAGCGGCCCGTTGAAATTCGATTGAATCAAGCCGTTGATCCAGGCTACACCTTGATCAATAAGCTCCATGGGATAGCTGGCCCAGGAAAACACCGCCTGAAACAGCAGAAATAGAATTGCCAGAAAGATCAGGTACCCCCATACGCGGTGGGTTAGCACTCGGTCGAGGCGGTTGCTATACGGCTCGGCTTTTTCAGTACGCGTCACCGATACAACATCCAGTAGTAGCTCGTTGATGCGGCTGTAGCGGTCAATGGTTTCTTGTGCCTGCCGGGTGGTAGGCTCGAAATCGTATTTGGTTACGAGTTCCGCAACGTACGCTTTATCGTCAGCGGTCAGGAAGCTGATATGACGAAACTGGTGCGCGTAGTGCAGCGCCAAGTAGTCGTTGTGCAAATTGAAGTAGTACCGAATCTGCCGCAGCATGGGCAGCAGCGTTTCGTCGGGCTCATAGAACCGATTGGTGCCCGCATCAAGCTGCTGCGCCATCACAATCTTGAGCGCTGCTACGCCGATGCCCTTGCGCGCATTCATAGGAATAACGGGCACTCCCAACTCGTGCTGCAATGCCTCCAGATCAATGTTGATGCCGTGTTGAGCGGCCACATCCATCATGTTCAGCGCGAGCACCAAAGGCAAACCTAAATCAGCGAGTTGGGTGAACAGCAATAAGTTACGGCGCAGGTTGCTAGCATCAGCCGTCACCACTACAAAGTCCGGATACTGCGCCGAAGCCCGGTCGTAAAGCAGATCGGTGATTACCTTCTCGTCGAGGCTCTTCGGGTAGAGCGAATAGGTACCCGGCAAATCAATAATCTCAGCGCGGTGTTGCGGGGTCAGTTGGCTCACGCCGGTCTTACGGTCCACTGTTACACCAGGGAAGTTGCCAACTTTCTGGTTGAGCCCCGTGAGTTGGTTGAAGAGCGAAGTTTTGCCGGAATTAGGATTGCCAATCAGCGCTATGCGCGTGAGGCTACGCGACGCTGCGGGTGCAGCAGCACTGGCTTCACGTGTAGCGGCCGAAGCTGCTGCACTAACGGGAGCGATACGAATTCCGGCACTACTCATGCGCAATTACTCTTTCAAAAGTATAGTAGCTGCTTCACTCACCCGCAGTGATAGGGTGTAATCGGCCGCTTCACCTACCACTAATGTAATAGGGCAGCCCAAGGGCGCCCGACTATTAAGCCGTACCCGCGTGCCTGGGATGCACCCCATTTCCAAGAGCTTGAGCGCCATTTCTGGATCCTTCAAGCAGCAAATGATGCCACTCTCACCTAAACGTAAATCCTTCACGCTCCGGGGAGCGGCAACAGTTTGGGCGGAGGCAGAACGAGCAAACACAGCGGCAGAGTTATTTAGATTTACTTTAAACAAAGGTACAACCCATTTAGGTTTCGCCAAAGCGAATGCAGCAACTAGAATTGAACAGGCTTAGCCTTATAAATATTCCCTTTCATAATTGCATTTTTATAAATATTTTAAGAAATAGCGCCGAAAATCGGCATTATCATTTTACTTTTGGGATATAACACTAGCCTGATAACATATGCTCCAACGCGTACTTGCTTTCGTCACCTTTCTTTTGCTGCTACCAGCACTGGGCATAGCCCAGGAGAATCGTCTGTCCGGTCGCATTGTCGACCAAAAGACGAAAGAGCCCATTCCTTTTGCCTCTATCGGCTTGAAAGAGGAACAGACCGGTGCTCTCACCAACGAGTATGGCTTTTTTCAGATGGCAATGCCAGAAAAAAATGCGCAAGACTCCCTTATTGTATTAGCCTTGGGTTACAAGCGCATGGCCGTGCTTGTGAAGCGTGGCAATGCTAATCTTGCTGATCTTATCATCGAAGTGCCAAAGCGCGTTGTTGAATTGGCTAACGTAACGGTGAAAGGCGGCAAAATTAAAGACCTATCCCTTGGCTCGAAAGCAGCTGCACCAGGTGAGGGTATGATTCAGGGCATGCCAGGTAGCCAGTATGCTTTCTTCGTAAAAAACGATAAAAACAAAAAGCTCGGCAACGTGCGCTCGGTTTCGTTCTATATCGGAGAAAATGGCTTCCCACGCGAACCTTTCAGAGTACGTCTTTACAAGGCTGATGGCAACTACAACTCGACTAATACCGATATTCTCACTGAGAATGTGGTAGTTTCTGCTCCTAAGGGCGGCGAGTGGTACACTATCGACCTAACGCCTTACAACATTGAAGCGCCTACCGAAGGGTTCTTCGTGGCCATGGAATGGATTGTAAGCGGCGACAAGTTTTACACCACCAACTTTATGGATACCTATACGCCTTACGGTCAGATCATGCGTCCTACTTTCGAATTCAAGGAAAGTCGGACCTGGAGCTATACTATGGGCAAAGGCTGGAGCCTGCTCACCCTGGCTAGCAACGGCCAGCGTTACAACGCCATGATCAAAGCTGAAGTAGACCAAATCAAGGACTAATCTTGAATTTCGGGTTGTTTGATTTCAGTTCTCTAGCTGCCTACTACCAAGTGTAAAAAAACGAGAGGGCCAACTTCCTAAGGAAGTTGGCCCTCTCGTTTAACATAGGCTCCTGACGGATTTAACATGCTAGAGGCTACCGAACTAGAAATCTAGTTGATTACTGCTTGATCACAGCAATTTCAACACGACGGTTCTGCTGGCGTCCTTCGGGAGTGGCATTGCTAGCAATAGGAGCCGCCTCCCCCATGGGTTCTATGCTGATACGGTCGGCGCTGATGCTGGCGTTGGAAGCAAGCCAATTTTTTACGGCTTCCGCACGTTGAGCGCTCAACTCTTTGTTGTAATTCTTGTCGCCACGCGAGTCGGCGAAGCCCATGACGCGTACTTGGCTTTTGCCGTAACGGCGTCCGATTGAGCCACCTATTTCAGAAAGAGCACGCGTGGCAGTAGGCTTAATCGTGGCCTTGTCGGTATCGAACAGAACAGTCTCCTCCAGGCCGTACACGCTATACTTGTCGTCGCCACGCACCGAGATTTCGGGTAGGTCGATTTCTTCGTATTTCACGTCCGCTAATTTAGCTTTGGTCATATCCCAGGCAGCATCCACAGAATTGGCAGCACCAGCAGCGGCACCAGCTACTGAAGCTCCTTCACGATATACCACCGCCGTGTCGCTGGTAGCTTCTTGCGGCTCGTCTTTTTCTTGAGGCTTTTTTAAGTCGTTACAAGACGAAGCGAGTAAGGCCGTCAGGGCGAAAGCGGAGAGAAATGTCTTTTTCATAACAAAAGGTGTTTATTAGGGTAAGTGGGAAAAGGAGGATTTTGAAGCGCTTACGCAGCCAAGCACTAGAGGTTGGCTATATAGAGCGCAAACGAGAACCGGGCCGAGCATACGCATTATGCTGCGTACACCCGGCCCGGCCTATCAATTAGAGTTGACTACAAGGAGGTTATTTCCCTTGTGCTCGGACAGCAATCCAGCTTCGAATGAGTTCCAAAGCCGCCGCCGAAAACGTTTCCCGTGGTTGGCCGTTGACTAGTGCCCACTCCGCAGGATCTCCTTCAAATTGATGGTTTACGTCTGACAATTTCTTGCTGGTTACGTCTGGGTTATTACTTAGGGCTTTGGTCAGGGCACTCAGATTCGCATCGGCCGCCACGTTTTTATCAACGGCTCCATTGAGCAGCAACACGGGACACTTCACTTCGTTGAGGCGAGCGACAGGATTGAAGTCAAGAAAGTAGCGGTACCGAAACGAAGTCAGTTCAGTTGCGCGATTTTTCGCCGTGACAGTGTCTAAACTAGCATCATTTTGGCGCATCATCTTCACCAGTAATTCGCGAGCTTTTTTTGAATCAGGCGTCTGACGAATCACCTCCTGCATATCCTGCTGCTGCTTACTAAATGCAAATACCTCGGGTTCCTGGACACCAATGGCGCGAAGAAGTGCCTTCTGCTGTTGCAAAATGATAGTATTACCCGGTAGGCCATAAGCAGCCAAGGCTACGACAAAGGTAGGAGGCAACGGCTGGGCAGCAGCCAGCAACGCCACGTTACCGCCTTCCCCATGCCCAATTAGTCCGATGCGCGTCACGTCGATTTCGGGGCGGGCCCGCAGAAAATTCATTCCCGCCTGCACGTCGGTGGCCAAGTCGGCAATAGTAGCACTGGTTAGGTCGCCGGCGGAAGCCCCTACGCCCCGGTCATCAAAGCGCAGTACCGCTATACCGCGGCGGGTCAGGTGGTCGGCCAAAGCTCCCATGGGCTGGTATTCGCCTACGGTAGCATTACGGTCGTGGGGACCCGTATCCGACACCAATACGACGGCTGGAAAGGGACCCGGGCCGGCCGGTACAGTTAGCATTCCACCAAGCCGCAAATTCACGGAGAGGTTTTTATACATCACTTCTTCTTCCCGATACGGCGGCGTAAGGCGAGCCTTGGGCGCGGTATCAATAGCGGGCGGAGCATAAGTGAGAGTCAGCGAGGATTCGAAACCAGGTTGGCGCCAAGTGCCTGCTACGTGCTTGCCGTCGGATGCTATGCGGCCCGTGAAACGGCTGCCAGCTTCTTCGGCCGCGAAGACCACAGTGTCGCCGCGAACTTCCACCTGCACAGCCATGCGGCTAACACGCTGCATGGGCACATCCAAGGTGGCAAAGTATGAGCCACCGGTGAGACTAACGAGCCGAAAAATTACCTCTAACTGCCCGCCAGGCATCTTTAGTGGGCCTTTCCATAAGCCGTCAAGAGTTGGAGCAGCTACGGTTGCTGATGCGCTTACAGTCCATAGCAGCAGCGGCAACCACAAGCGCAACAGGCACATTTGAACGAACTTTTTCATAAAGACGGAGTAGTGGAATACAACCATAGAATCTAGAAAAGATGAAAAATAAGGTTAATCTTTCTTTTAGGATAAACACTCACTCTCACGCAAGATATATAGATCCTGTCGTTCTCCGCCTACTATTTTTCTAAAAGTACTATTGTAGCTATTTTTTGCTTCTCTTGTTATTCTGCAAAAAACACTCGCTTTACTCGTTCACTTACATTGGTTAGCAACTCATAAGGGATGGTACCAATGCGGCCAGCTAGTTCCGACAATGGCAATTGTGGGCCAAAGATTTCGGCTGTGTCACCGGCTTGCGCGGCGGCAATGCGGGTCACGTCAGCCATGCACATATCCATGCACACATTGCCGATAATGGGTGCCCGCTGCCCCCGCACTACCACTTCGCCCGTGCCGTTGCCGAAGCGCCGGTCATAGCCATCGGCGTAGCCAATAGCCAGGGTGGCAATGCGCCGCTCGTAGTCAACTGCCCGGCCGCGACGGCCGTAGCCAACGGTTTCGCCGGGCGGCAGCGTTTTCACTTGCGAAATGGTGGTTCGGAGGGTGCTTACGGGCTGCAAAGCGTTCTGCTCGCGGCTGGTGGCTTCCACGCCGTAGAGGCCGATACCCAGGCGCACCATATCGAGTTGAGCTTCGGGGAACCGCAGAATACCGGCCGAATTGAGAGCGTGCTTGAGGATGGGGTAGCCGAGAGTCTGTTCTAGCTGCGGCGTCATGCGCTGAAAAGCAGCTAACTGCTGCTGAGAAAAGTTGTTGTGCTGCTCTTCATCGGCGCCGGCGAGATGCGTGAGGGCGCTGGCGACGCGCAGGTGGGTTGCATTTTCGCGCAGCAGGTTGCAGAGTTCCGGTAAGTCGGATTCGGCGAAGCCCAAGCGGCGCATACCGGTGTCGAGCTTGAGGTGAATGGCGGGTAGTGGCTGCTGCCGCACGGCAGCGAGGTAGTCGTGGAGCCGCTCGAAGGAATAGATTTCAGGCTCTAAATGGTACTGGCGCAACATCTGGAAGGCGTCCGGCGAGGGATTCATCACCATGACCGGCAAACTGATACCGTTTTGGCGCAGATCTACGCCCTCGTCGGTGTAGGCCACGGCGAGGTAGTCGGCGCGGTGGAACTGGAGCAGGTTGGCTACCTCGTAGGAGCCGCTGCCGTAAGCAAAGGCCTTCACCATCACCATGAGCTTAGTACCCGGCTGGATGCGGCTGCGGTAGAAGTTCAGGTTGTGAACCAGGGCTTCCAAATTCACTTCTAGCACGGTGCCGTGGATTTTCTGCTGAAAGGCTGATACAATTCGCTCGAACCCAAAACGGCGCGCGCCTTTCACTAGGATGGTTTCCTGCCGAAATAATTCGGGTTGAAACTGCCGCAGGAAATCGTCGGTGGTATCGTAGAAGGTGGCTTGTACGGCCTCGAAAGCCGCTTGGTGCTGTTGAATTTCGAGCCCCACTCCTACTAGTCGCTCCACGCCGTGCGTGGCTAGCTGCGCTGCTACGCGGGCGTAGAGGTCGGCGCCGGCGAGGCCCGATTCGAGCACGTCGCTCAGGATAAGGGTGCGGCGGCCGCGCCGGGGCTGGCGGGCTAGGGCATCGAGGGCGAAGTTGAGGCCCGCTAGATCGTTGTTGTAAGTGTCGTCGAGGACGTAGCAGTCGTTGAGGGCCTGCTTCATCTCCAGGCGCATGGCCACGGGGTGGAGCCGGTCGAGGCGGTGCTGGATTTCGGCGGCGGGCACTTGCTGCCACAGCAATACCGACAGGGCGTGCAGCGCGTTTTCCACCGAGGGCTCGTCGGCGAATGGCAGCGTGAACGTGTGCTCCTGGGGCAGCGGACGGGTTAGGTTCACGCGCACTACGGTCCGGTCGGCGGAGGCTTCGGCAACCGTTACGGCTATGTGCGCCAAGTGCGGCTGCTGGCGGCTCCAGGTGAAGGTGCGGTGCTCGGGCAAATGGCGCTGCACGGCCCCGTGAATCAGCTCGTGGTCGAGGCAGTAGAACAGGGTATCCACTTCCAGGAACAGCTGCATCTTCTCCTCGACTTTCTCTGCGTGGTTGGCGAAGCCAGCATCGTGGGCGGTACCGATATTGGTGAACAACCCCAAGGTTGGCTGGATCACGCGGGCCAGACGAGCCATTTCGCCCCGCTCGGAAATGCCCGCTTCAAAGATGCCAAGCGTGTGCGTGGCGTTCAGTTCCCATACGCTCAGCGGTACGCCCACCTGTGAGTTGTAGGAGCGCGGACTCTTGCAAATCAGCTCATCAGGCGCCAGCAATTGCGCCAGCCATTCCTTTACAATGGTTTTGCCGTTGGAGCCCGTGATGCCAATGACGGGCAGGCGGAAGCGGCGCCGATGCTCAGCGGCTATGGTTTGGAGCGCTGCCAACGCATCTTCGACCAGCAAAAAGCCTGCTTCCGGATACGCCGCCAAACCGCCCGGAATTTCTTCCTGGCGGTCCACTACAAACAACCGCACTCCGCGCTGATACAATTCAGGCAGATACTGGTGGCCATTGTGCTGGGGGCCGCGCAACGCGAAAAACAAGCTGCCCGCGGCTTGCCCCACGCGGCGGCTATCGAGTAGTAGCCGGTGCAAGGGCGCGGGGCCGGCGGGAATGGAAAGCAGGGCGCCGCGGGTAAGGGCGGGCAGGTCGGCAAAGTCGAGCATGGTGCGGCAAAGGTAAAGTAGAACGAAGAGTCGGGCGAGGCGTGGGCTTCGCGGGAAGGCCCGTACCTTTGCGGCTTGTTCTTATTTCGACCTTCGCTTGAAACTTTCTCGTCACCACCTGGCCGCGCTGGCGGCTTTCCTTGTCTGGGGCTTTTTCCCGATTCCGCTGCGGAAGCTGGCTGGCTATGCCAGCGGCCAGATTCTGTTTTTCCGCATCTTATTGTCTTTGCTTTTGCTGCTCCTGATTCACGGTCTGGGTCGGCGGGCGGCAGTGCACGGCGTGGTGCGACAGTGGCTAACCGCCGCTACCGCAGAGCGGCGGCGCGTGGTTACTAGCACGGTGGTAGGCGGCTTGCTGCTGACGGCTAACTGGCTGCTGTTCATTTATGTAGTCAATCAAGTGAGTGTGCAGGCCGGCTCGTTTGCTTACCTGATCTGCCCCATCCTGACGGCGCTGCTGGGCTTCGCCTTGCTGGGCGAAAAGCTGCGCCCCAACCAGTGGGCGGCCATTGGTTTGAGCGCCGTGAGCTGCGCGCTGCTGGGGGTGGGCGAACTGCGCACGCTGCTGATGAGCTTGGTGGTAGCCTTCACCTACGCTTTCTACCTTATCACTCAGCGCCGCTTGCAGGGCTACGACCGACTGGTACTGCTTATGGTGCAGCTGGGACTGGCTGCTTTGGTGGTGCTGCCCCTGGCCTCGCTGCTGGGCGCCAAGCCCCTAGCCGGCTTCGCCGATGCGCATTTGCTGCTGTACGTGGCCATTCTGAGCGTGGGATTCACGGTGTTGCCGTTGTTTTTGAACTTGTATGCCCTCAATGCTTTGCCCTCCGGCACCGTCGGAATTTTGATGTACGTGAATCCGATTGTGAGCTTTGCGCTGGCCTTCCTGTACTTCGGCGAGGAAGCTACGCTCACGCAGGCCGTAGCCTACGGTGTGATTTTATTGTCGGTGGCACTCTACAACCTGAATTATACGTTTGGCAAAGTCCCTGGCTCTCTCGTGTCTTCGGCCCAACCGCAGGAAGCTAGGGGGTAAGGTGTATCGTTGTTACCTTCGGGCGCTTTTAGATTTCCTAATCTCCTGCTAATGACTACCGTTTCTTCTGCACCAACGGCCGTTGTGCCGGTTGCCGCGCCGCTGTGGCAGCGGGCACTGCCCCATCTGCTGGCCGTGCTGATTTTTATGGGGCTGGCTGTGCTCTACTTCTCGCCCATCGTTTTTGAAGGCAAAACGCTAAGCCAGCACGACATCGTGCAGTTCAACGGGGGGGCGCATGAATTGCAACTAGCACGGGCAGCCGGCAGGGAAGTGCTCTGGACCAACTCCATGTTTTCGGGGATGCCCACCTACCTCATCAGCACCCGTTTCCCCGGCGACTTAAGCAACTATTTGCACACCATCTTCACGCTGGGTATGCCGGCGGTGGTGGCCAACCTGTTTCTGGTGCTGCTGTGCGGCTATATCTTGTTTGTGGCGCTGGGTCTCTCCCCAATTGTGAGCGGCGTGGGCGCCGTGGCGCTGGGCTTCACGAGCTACAACATTGTTATTCTGGCCGCCGGCCATAACACCAAGAGTTTGGCGCTGGCGTATGCCCCACTGGTGCTAGCGGGTTTGTTGGTAGCCTTTCGGCGCAATAAGTGGTTAGGTACGGCCTTGTTTGCCCTGGGTTTGGCCATGAACGTGCGCTCCAATCACCTGCAAATCACTTACTACCTACTGCTGCTGGTGTTGGTATTTGGGGTAGTGGAATTAGTTTTCGCGCTGCGCGAGAAGCGTTTAGTTGACTTCCTTACTCGCTCGGTGCTGCTGGGCGTGGCGGCCCTACTGGCCGTGGGGGTGAGCTTCGGCCGCCTCTATACCACCGCCGAATACGGCAAATACAGCATTCGGGGCCGCTCGGAGTTGAAAAGCCCGGCACCCGCTGCGCCCGGCGAGCAGGCTGCACCAGCCGGCGACGATGGTACCGGCGGCTCGGGCCTCGACCGAGACTATGCCTTCGGGTGGAGCTACGGCGTGGGTGAATCCATCACCCTCCTGATTCCTAATTATTACGGGGGCGCCTCGCAAGGCAAGCTGAGCGACAACTCGGCTACCGGCAAAGCCCTGAGTGGCCTCGGGGTACCGCCCGTGCAGCTCAGTGATTATCTGGCCAATATGCCTACCTATTGGGGGGCGCAGCCCAGCACGAGCGGCCCCGTATATGTGGGCGCCGTTGTGTGTTTCTTGTTTGTGCTGGGCCTTTTTGTGGTGGACAAGCGGACCCGCGTTTGGTTGCTGGCGGGCACCATTGTGTCGTTGCTGTTGGCTTGGGGCAAAAACTTCGAAACCTTCAACAACTTGATGTTCGACTACTTCCCCGGCTACAACAAGTTTCGCTCGGTGAGTATGGCCCTCGTAATTGCGCAGCTGGCTATGCCGCTGCTGGCCGTGCTGGCGCTGGGCCGCGTGCTGCGGAGCCGCGTAGCTAGCAAGCCGATAGCGGGCGGCAGTACTCACCCAAGCTTGGCGGCTCTCACCGCCAAAACCGCCGATGCTCCCGAAACCGCCTACCTCAAGCGCAAGGTGCTTTTGGCCGTTGGTATCACGGTGGGCGTCTGCGTACTGGCTTTCCTGGCTGGGTTAGGAGCTGATTTCGCTTCCCCGATTGATGCGCAGCTTCAGCAGCAGGGCTTTCCACTCGATGCCTTGCGCCAAGACCGCGCTTCGCTCATGCGTACCGATGTGCTGCGCTCCATTGTATTCATTTCACTAGCAGCCGGTACGCTGTGGTTCTACTTGCAGCGGAAACTTTCGGCGGGAGCAGCAGCGGCCTTGATGGGCTTATTTACGCTCGTGGATTTGTGGGCCGTGGACAAGCGTTACCTCAACGAAGCGAACTTCCAGACCGAAACCGTCGCGCAGCAGTTCGTGCCTTCCGCCGCCGACCAGCAGATTTTGCAAGACAAAGACCTCAGCTATCGAGTGTTGAATTTGGCTAATCCGTTCAACGAGGCGCAGACTTCCTACTTCCACAAAAGCATTGGGGGCTACCACGGGGCCAAGCTGCGCCGCTACCAGGAGCTGATTGAGCGGCAGATTTCGCGCAACAACACGCAGGTGCTCAACATGCTGAACACGCGCTACATCATTCAGCCCGCGCAGCCTGCTAGCCAGGCAGGGCAGCCCGGCCAGCCCGAGCAGGCGCAGCGCAATCCTGGCGCGCTAGGCAATGCGTGGTTTGTGAACGAAATACAGAAAGTGCAGAACGCCGACCAGGAAATCAATGCCCTGACCGACCTCAATGCAGCTACCACGGCGGTAGTAGATGCCTCGAAGTTTCCGCTAACTAAAACCAGCTACAACGCGCCCGGCTCTACCATTGCCCTCACCAAGTACGAGCCCGACGCCCTGACGTACCGCGCCACCGCCACGGCCGATGCCTTCGTGGTGTTTTCGGAAATCTATTACGCCGACGGGTGGAACGCCTACCTCGACGGCAAAAAGGTACCGTACGTACGCGCCAACTACGTGCTGCGCGCCCTGCCGCTGCCGGCCGGCACGCATACTATTGAGTTCAAGTTCGAGCCCACCGAATACGCCATTGGCAACACGGTATCTTTGGTGTCATCGGTGCTGCTGATTCTGGGGCTGGTGGGAGCAGTGGTATACGCTCTACGGCAGAAATCGGCTTTAACGGAGAGTGCCTTTTAGCCCGCAGAGGGCGCAGAAGTTGCGCAGAGGACACAAAACGTTCTGCGTCTGCGCAACTTCTGCGCCCTCTGCGGGCTAAAATACGCCTGCCCATGATTCTTCAACCGCTAGAAACCGCCGAAGCCGCCCGCCGAAACATTCGGCTGCTGCTGCTGCGCGACGACCTGGCCCATCCGGAGCTTCCCGGCAACAAGTGGCGCAAGTTGAAATACAACCTAGCCGAAGCCCAACAGCAAGGTTATGATACGCTGCTGACTTTTGGCGGCGCTTTTTCCAACCACATTGCCGCCGTGGCCACGGCTGGCCGGTTGCAGAACCTACGCACCATCGGCGTTATCCGCGGGGAGGAAACGGCCCAGCTCAATCCCACGCTAGCCCGCGCCGCTGCCGACGGCATGCACCTGCGCTACCTCGACCGTAGCACCTACCGCCGCAAGCAGGAATCAACGTTTCTGGCCGAACTCCTGCGCGAAACCGGCCCCGCGTACGTCATACCTGAGGGCGGCTCCAACGCCTTGGCCTTGCCGGGCTGCGCTGAACTGGTAACAGAACTGACTGCGGAAGTTGACTTCGATTACCTCTGCGTAGCCTGCGGAACCGGGGGCACCCTGGCCGGCTTGCTCACGCGCTTGGACCAGCGCCAAGCAGTGGGAATATCGGCGTTGAAAGGCGGTGAGTTTCTGCGGCCGGCTATCGATGAACTAACGCAGACTGCCACTGGCCGCACTTACCACAACTACGAGTTGCGCACCGAGTACCATTTTGGCGGGTACGCGCATTTCTCGGCGGAACTGCTGCGCTTCATCGAAGATTTCGAAGCCCGCCACGGGGTACTCCTCGACCCTATCTATACGGGCAAATTACTGTGCGGCGTCCTAGATTTGCTGCGGCTAGGCTACTTCAAGGCAGGTTCTACCGTGGTAGTCGTGCACACCGGCGGCTTACAAGGCTGGGCTGGTTTCAAGCAGCGGTTTGAAAGTCGGAGCAGTTGGTGGCCCAATGGAATTTAGGCACTGCCAGCATTAAAACCTCACTGGCTCTACTAGCTTTTGCTCCAACCGACGCAGCAAGGGTTGGGCTCCTAACGCAGCCAGCAGAAACCAGTGAGATAGTACCGGCGCAGAAAACCGAACATCCCAGTCCTCCACTGTTAGCATCACCACTGCCGCTTGCAGCAAAATTACGCTGGCGGCATACACCCGCACGGGCTGAGCTACTGCTTGACGAGTTGAGCCTCGCACCGCCAACCAGTAGAGAAGCGGCAGCGTGAGTGCCAGCAGCACGCAATGCAGGGCAGAGTTATAAGGCTTTGGGAAACCCATAAAATAGGCGAGTTTCAAGCTAGCCAACTGCGCGAAATACTGCGGGTTGTGCCAAACGAAAAAGCCCAAGCGCCAAAGTGGCGGCGCAGCAGGATCGGGCAACCAAAGTGAAGCGGCCGGATGCAGATTCGCCCCAGGATAACCATAGATGATGATACCCTGCTCGTAGGTTTCAATCAACGTAAACGTGCGCAGCAGCCCATTGAGCCCCACCCACGCTACTGGCAGAAAAGCTAGGCAGGACAGTAACAACAGCACGTTTCGCCAGCGTGGCTTCTGTTCGCGCAGCCAGACCAGCGCGGCTAGCCCTGCGGCGCCTACGGCCACAAAACCATTAGGACGGATGGTAGCCGTAGCCGTCAGCATTGCCAACGCCAGCGCGGCTCCGCCCACCGTTCGCACCCTTGCTACCAGCCACAACGACAACACCAGCAGACTGGTAAACAACGACTCGGTCAGCAAGAAAACATTGAAATGCTGAATATCCGTCCAGCCAATAAACAGCAACGCCGCCAGCGCAGCCGTAGCCCAATCACCGCCGCTTAGCCGCCACGCGGTACTATACAGAGCCCGCGCCGCCAGCCCCGACAGTGCCATTTGCGCAAGGGCAATGCCCAATTGGCCTAACTTCAGCTTCAGCAACACACTCAAAAACAGCGGGTAGCCCGCGTACCGTAAATAATGCCCCTCGGCAAAAGTACCGGTAGCAGCCAGTTGCTCGGCGTATTTCAAATACTGCTTGCTGTCGGTGGTGAGTTGTAAGCCTTGGTGACTATGCCAGCACCAGAGTTGCACCACCAGCCACAGTCCCGCCAGCAACCCGCCGTGCCAGCGCCGCAGCCAGAGCCAAGCAGCGTATCGAGGAAAAGCAGAAGGTTGAGCGTGCGGCATAGAAAACGGAGGCCAGCAAAGCTACAGCAGTGTAACGGAAGCAAGAACAACAGACCAACTGCCGTTAGTGGTATTGTGAGGTTTAGAACTCAACGCCCTCTGCGGAAACCACCACCTGCTGACATTCAAGCAAAACTTCCGGTATTGCCGTAGTGTAGAGTTTTCCACCCTGATTTTACTATGTCATTTTCCCTTTTGCTGCGCCGTTTGCTGCCGCTTTTGTTTTTAGGAGGCCTCGGCTGGTTTCTATGGACGAAAGTCCGCCCGACGCTGAATACCCTTGAGAACCCGCTAAACTCGGCGCCGCGCATCACTGTCACGCACAACACCGTGCTGGAAAAAGTGGAAAGCTTGGGCCGCTTGGAGTTGGTACGCTACCGGTTCAAAGATGTGGTCGAATACAAGAAAAGTACCTACCGTTTTCTCCCCGATGCCAAAGTGGCTCTCATCGTGGCCGGCGACGCCATTGGCTGCCTGGATCTGCGCAAGGTGCGCGCGCAGGATGTGGTGTTTGAAGGCGACTCGGTGGTGCGCGTAGCCCTGCCACCGGCCGAGCTGTGCTCCTGGCAAATCGACCATGGTGCTAGCCGGGTGTACAGCGTGGAAAACGGCTTTTTGCAGGATGCCGAACTAGTTGATGCCGGTTACAAATATGCTGAAACGAACGTGCGCCGCGCCGCGCTGCAATCGGGTATTCTAACCCAAACCGAGCTAAACGCCCAACAAATCCTTAGGCCCATGCTCGAAACCATGACTGGCCGCCGCGTAGTGCTGACCCGCCAAACCGCCGCCCCGCCGCTACCGCCGCGGCAGTAGGTAAGCAATGGCGCAAAATGCTACCTTAGTACTAACGCGCTAAGTATCAGGGACAAGAAGAGTCATTGCAACTTCTGCCCTTTCCTTAAGAACCAGCGTGTTTTCTTGCTCTCAACCTCCTTTCCGCACGATTATGCAGCACGCCTTCGGCCTCGACATTCCCCGTACCTTGGAAGAAGTGTGCGACCCGCACCGCATGGCGCTTGTGGTCTACGACATGCAAATCGGCATCTTGCGCCAAATCAAGAACAGCCAGGAAATTACGGCACGGGTGCTGCAAGTCGTGGAAGCGGCCCGGCGGGCGGGTATCCGGGTGATTTTTATGCGCCACATGTCGGTGCCCAAAGAACTGATGGGAGTGGCGCAACTACGCATGGCCATGGCCTGGCAACGCGTTAATTCTGTGGACGATATCAACCCGTGGTTTCTGCCCGACAACCCTGGTTTTCAGCTAACGCCAGAGTTGCAACCCTTACCAAGCGAGGCAGTTTTCGACAAGATTACTATGTCGGCCTTCGAGGGCACCCCGCTCAATATCGTGCTGCGCGACTGTGGCATCAACGCGTTTGCCATTGTGGGCGTGGCCACCGAAATAGGCATCGACCCCACCGTGCGCCACGCCTCCGACCTGGGCTACATCCCCGTGATAGTGACTGACGCCTGTGGGGCGGGCCACGCCGAGGCCGCCCGCCAATCCATTGCCAACCTTGAATTTGCCGGCGACGCGCTGTTCACCGACGTAGCAGGTATTTGCCGAGTGTTTGAAGCATTGGCAGCGGAGGAAACTACCACTGGACCAGGAATTAATCGTTAGTCTTCATCGTCTTCCGGGGCCTTGCCTAGATCATCCAGCGCCATTTTTATTAAATCCGATTCGTAGCCTTTGCCTGTGAGGTAAACCTGGATTTTCTGGCGCCGGATGCGGGGGTTACGCTCCTTTTCCTGCCGGTCCTTCTTCTCCAACACATCCAACAGGTTCTGGTAGTACTCGTCACCGTCAATTTCCTTGAGGCCCGACTTGATGCAGAATTCGGAAATGCCCTTTTGCTTCAGTTCCTGCGTGATGCGGCGGCGGCCCCACTTCTTGTTGCGGTAATGGCCGCGCACAAATGCCTGGGCGTATCGCTCTTCATCCAGCAGCTTTTCCCGGCTTAGCCGGATGATGATTTCCCCGGCTTCGTCCTCATCGAGGCCGTACTCGCGCAGCTTGCCTTCCACCTCCTTCTGGTTGCGCTCCTGATAGGCGCAGAAGGCGGCTATTTTATGGAGGGCTTCACCGGGCGTGTAGGTTTTTTTCTTTTTGTCGAACTGATTCATAAGGAAAGGTAACGCGGAATCCGAGCCGGAAGTGCGTTTTTCTGCGCCCTACGTCGCCTGCAATGGCTGAGCTGACCAGCAAACGCTTATGTTTGACGATTTCAGCGTTGTTGCGCACTTTATTTATGCCCCTGCTTACGCCTGGCGTCCGCTACATGCTACTGAGCACGATTTGTTTCGCGCTGCTAAACGTGTGCGTGAAAATGCTGCCGCACTTGCCGCCGCTGGAAATCATCTTTTTCCGGGCCGCACTGTCGCTACTGCTGAGCTACGGCGCGTTGCGCCAACAGCGAGTGTATGCGTGGGGGCAACCAGGCAATCGATTTTATCTGCTTTCGCGTGGCGCGGCTGGCGCCCTCGGCTTAGCCCTGTACTTCTACACGCTGCAAGCCATGCCCCTGGCCACTGCCGTGACGATACAATACTTGACCCCAATTTTCACGGCCATCCTAGGCATATTCCTTGTAAAAGAGCGCATAGGGCCTTGGCAATGGCTGTTTTTCCTGGTTTCCTTTGGGGGAGTGGTCGTGGTGAAGGGCGTGGATATGCGTGTTGCGCCGCTTTACCTCATCATGGGGGTATTGTCAGCCTTGTTTGGCGGACTGGCTTACAATGCCATTCGCAGAATGGGCGGGCGCGAGCATTCGTTGGTGGTGGTGCTGTATTCGCAGTTGGTAGTGCTACCTTTTTGCGCGCTCTACTGCCTGCTGCATTGGACTGCCCCGGCGGGCTGGCAGGATTGGGGCCTGCTGCTGCTCATCGGCATCCTTACCCAATTTTCGCAGGTCTATAAAACCAAAGCCTACCAAACCGGGTCTTTGGCTAGCATCAGCAACCTCGACTACCTAGGCTTGCTCTATGCCCTGGGGTTAGGCTTCACCTTCTTCGGCGAAACATTCAGCTTTCCCTCTTACTTAGGTATGGCCCTGGTACTACTAGGCGTGGCTCTTAATGCGGGATATTCAATTCGGCGACATCGGGTTAGCGCTCCGCAGCCCGCGGTAGAGGAACTAGCAAGCTGAACGAGGCCGGCGGCATCTCGAATAGCAGATCGTGGAACCACCACTCGATGATTGCTAGTTACCTCACCGGAAGCAGTGCGGGCAGCTAGTCCGTTAGGCTATACTTAAGTGTTTTTTCGGTGTCAGCCAACTCTTTAACTTTCTATTGTATCTATCTTGGCAACATCCGTTTTCGTTATCTAATGCCCCGCTACTTCCTTCTACTTGCTTTCTTAGCAACCACCATTGCGGCCTCGGCCGGCGTGGTGCGGGGCCGTGTGACAGATGTGCAAGGCGGCGCCGCCCTGGCCTTTGCCAATGTAGCCGTGCGTTCCACTACCACCAGCACCGCCACCAACGAGCAAGGCAATTATCAGCTACGCTTACCGGCTGGCCAGTACGAATTGGTTTTTCAATACGTCGGCTACAAGCCCCGCATCGAGCAGGTGCGCGTGGCCGGCGGCGACACGGCTACCGTGCTCGACATCACGCTAACCGCTGATACCTACAAGCTGCGTGAGGTAGTGGTGCGCGCCACCGACCGAGACCCGGCCTATGCCATCATTCAGCAGGCCCAGCAGTGGCGGCGCTACCACCGCCGGGAGGTGGCCGCGTTTCGCGCCCGCGCCTACATCAAAGCGCTGGCCCGCTTTCTGGAAGTACCCGGCAAAATCTTGGGTCTCGTGAAAGTCGGGCCTGACTTCAAACCCGGTATCTTTTATCTCTCGGAATCGGTGTCGGACATGACCTTCCGACAGCCCAACATAATACAGGAGCGCATGATTTCCTCGCGCGTCAGTGGCGACACCAAAGGCATCAGCTTCAACCGGGCCGGCCGCGGCGCCGGTCTTAATTTCTACGACAATGTGCTGAAAAGCGGCTTTTCGGAACGGGGCTTCGTGTCGCCGATTGCCGACGGGGCCATGCTTTTCTATAAATACGAGCTAGAAGGCACCTCGCAGCAGGGCGGCGTGACGGTACACAAGATCCGGGTGACGCCGCGCCGCCGCACCGACCCAGTGTTTTCCAGCGGCTACATCTACATCGTCGATGGCACGTGGCGCATTCACTCGGTGTCGCTCAACCTCGACAAAAACGCGCAGCTCGACTACGTGGAGAGCTTCCACATCGAGCAGTTGTTTGCGCCCGCGCCGGGCCCGTCGGATGTGTGGGTAATACAGTCGCAGAAGATTACGGTGGGCTTCACGGCTTTCGGGTTCAAGGGCAATGGCTACCTCACGGCCGTGCTGTCCAACTACAAGGTGACGCCCACCTACCCCAACCGCCCCGCTCCTACCGTTGCGCCACCGGTTGCCGCCAACGAGCCCGCCGAAGCCCCGGTTACGCGCGAAACGGCCGCCGATATTCGCAAGCAGAAGCCCAAGTTGGCAGGGCTCAACCGGGAGGTGCGCCGCCAAAGCAAGCAAGCGGAGCGCGACACGGCTGGCCTGAGCATCGGCAAGCTGAAGCGGGGCGAGGTGATGCTGGTGGAAAAAGGCGTGAACGAGCGGGATTCCAGCTACTGGGACAATATTCGGCCAATTCCCCTGACCGAGGAAGAGCAGAAAGACTACCAGGTGAAAGACAGCACCGAAGTGGTTCGCAACTCGCGCCCCTACCAGGATTCCTTGGACCGGGTGCGCAATAAGCTTCAGCCAACCTCGCTGCTGCTTGGCGGCTACAACTATTCCAACACGTTCCGCAAGCGGCAGTGGTACGTGGCGCCGGTGTTCAATATTCTGAACTACAACACCGTAGAAGGCACGGTTATCAACCCCGAATTCACGTACACCCAACGCACCGACGACCGGCGTTTCTACTCTATCACGCCGGCCCTGCGCTACGGCTTTAGCAACGAGCTGGTCAGCCCAAGTTTGTCGGCTACTTGGCAGTATGCGCCGGCCAAGCTAGCCCGGGTGAGCTTCCGGGCCGGCCGCTTCATCGAGAACTTCGACCCGCATACGCAGCTCACTCCCTTTATCAATAGCTACTACACGCTGTTCGAGAACCGCAACTACGCCAAGCTCTATCGTCGCGACGGAGCGCAAGTTGGCTACCAAACCGAAGTCACCAATGGCCTGACCCTGCAAAGCACGCTCAGCTACTACGACCGGCGCGAACTGGCCAACAGTACCATCGACCTGCTGGTAGACAAGCCGGGACGGGCCTTCACGCCCAACGAACCCGTAAACGAAGAGTCGCCTGCGGGCACCAATTTCGGCCGCAACCAGTCGTTGGCTTTCGAAATGGTGGCGTCCTTCCGCCCCGGCCAGCGCTACATCAGCCGCCCCGATGGCAAGTACAACCTTGGCTCGAAATCCCCAACCTTTGTAGGCATCTGGCGGCAAGGCATTGGGAGCGTGTTAGGTTCGGATACGCGCTACACGTTGCTTGAACTGGGCGTTCGGCAGACTATTGAAATGGGACTGTTGGGCACTAGCGCCTACAAAGTGGCGGCTGGCGGCTTCGTGGGCGCCCCCCGGCTATCGTTTATGGACTACCGCCATTTCAGTGGCAACCGCACGTATTTAGCCGCCGATTTCAGCCAGTTTCAGCTCCTCGATTATTACCGCTACAGCACCCGCCGCAACTTCTTGGAGGCGCATTACAATCACCATTTCAACGGCTTCTTCCTCAACAAAATCCCGCTGCTGCGCAAGCTAAAGTGGCAGGAAGTGGCTTCGCTGAATTACCTCACCACCCAGGAAGTCGGACATTATGTGGAAGTGGGCGTTGGCTTGGAGCACATTTTCAAAGTCGTTCGGCTAGACTTCTACACGGGTTTACAATCCGGCCGCCGCGTCGGCACGGGCCTGCGGGTAGGTATCGGGTTCTAGTAAAGCTCCCTTTGAGTTAGTATTCTGGCAGCCCGCCCGCTGTAGAAACGTCCTAATAATTGCGGAGAGTTTTCTAAAGAGGCAAGCCCTTGGCGTAATCATTCGTCAAGGGCTTGTTGCATTTTCAGGCTTTGCGCAGAGCAGGAAAGGATTGCTTCGTTCCTCGCAATGACAGTGGCTTACTTATTTCACTTCTTCGAAATCCACGTAGTCGCCGCCTTCGAAGCGCTTGGCAGCTTTGGCTTGTGGCTTCGGGGGCACGTAATCTACGCGCACTTGGTCGGCGCTGGCGGAGTGGTTGCGCGGAGGCTCAGCAGGTGCTTCAAACGGATTGGCGCCAAACTGCTGGCTGTAGCGACGCGTTTGCTTCTTAACGAATCCTACCACCAGCCAACGCATCAGCACTGGTACTACAAAGCGAAGAATCAGGGAAACAACGAAGAAAATTAGCAGGAACTTTACCATCAGAAAGCCGCTCCGGCGGCTGGGTTGAGGGGTTGAAAGTAAAAATCAGCGGTGACGGCGCTTTGCAACTGCGCCTGGGTGCAGGGTACAAGTTCAGAACGCTCGGAAAGCATAAATGGTTTGTAGCCAAGACCGGCCAGCAAGCTTACCACCGCCTGCCGGTTTTCCAGCCCGTTCAATTCGGTTTGGATGAGGGGTTGAAAACGGCGCAGCGTGGCCTGCATATGCCGGAATACCTCGAACTCGAATCCTTCCACGTCGCACTTCACAAAGTCGAGGCGGGGCAGATGGGCCAGTAGGTCGTCGGGGATGCGCATGGGCACGTCGTAGGTGCGGGCATAGTGCTCGTTGGGGTTGCTGGCGGCTATTTTGGTCATGCCGTGGTGGAGCAGGCCGTCGCGCTCGGGCGTACCCATTTGCACGGTAGTGTTCTGGCCGCCGAGGGCGTAGGGCAGCAGCGTGAGATTGCGAATGCTGCTGCGCGTGACGTTGTCTTGCCAGATAGCCTGAAAAGTGGGAATCGGCTCCACGGCCAGCACTTGCCCTTCCGGCCCCGCCAGCCGCGACAGCGCCACCGAGTAGTAGCCGAGGTTGGCCCCAATGTCGAGGCACACAAAACCGGGCTTAATAATCTTTTCCAGAAAAAATAGCTCCGGATACTGCCGCTTGCCCCACCCCGCGCCTACCAACCGCAAATACACGTCGCTCACCAAACGAATGTACCGTTCGAAGCCAAGCGTCTGGACCAGGAGTTTGCGGAGTTGTTTCACCATGATGGCCGCAAAGATGTCGGAAAGCCGGGAAATTCAGATGGCCGACTACCCCCTGATTACCAACGACGCTGCTCCCCAGCCACGCAGGGCAGCTAGCTGAGTTTACTTTCCGCAGAACTTTCGCCTGGAGCTACCGTTTTTGCGCTTTGCTTAATAGCCGCGAGGCGCCGGCCGCCGCTAAGCCGCCCACGGTGTACCAGGCCACTGTCATGAGCTTGGTTTCCGGGGTGCGGCTGCTCGGCGCCTCACCCAGGCCGAGTGGCCCCGGCAGCACCACGCCACCCACGCCGGCGGCCAGCCCTAAGGCCGCACCGCGCCACCACGCCTTTTTGCCCCGGCCTACCAAGCTGAAGTACAGTCCATTGGAAAGCAAGTCACCGGCCATCGTTAAGTTGAAAAGTGTGTGGCCGTCGGGTTGAGGCGCATCAGCTTTGCCCAGGATTTTGCGCAGGGCCCGCATGCCAAGCACGTCCATGCGGGGAGCATCATGGGGCCGCAGGTGGCGAACTGTTTCGTGGAGCAAGGTCAGGACGACGGCACCCGCCAAGCCGCTAGCTAGGGCTTGGGGCACAACGGAAGGTTTAGAGCGTTTCATAAGGCAGCAATTTAAGTAACCAAGGTTTCCCTACTATTCGTTGAAGCCAGCCTTATTGTTATACTATGCTTTCGATGCGCTCCTTTACTGAAGACACACAGTGGTGTGGCCTTCACAAATCCACTTCTTAAAGCCTAACTGAATGCGCGGCAGCTAGCTTTCTGGGTAAGTAAGCAGCAACAGTAAGCCTACTTTTTTCCGTGCGTTATTCCCTCCCACTCATCCGTGCGGAAAGGAGTGGCCGGAAGGCCCTCGCGGTTGTATAGATTGGCTTCCGGATTGTTGGCCCAAGCATAGCGCACGGCCACGGGCACAGGCACCGCCCTACTCGATAGCACCACGTTCTGACCTTGCACGGTAGCCGTTGCCCAATGAAATTTCTTGTCGGGGCCCGCCATGGCAAATCCTTTCAGCACCTCCTTGTTGCCTTTCACTAACAGGCCGGAGCCTACACCCGTGAAGCGCAGCTGCACCGTGTTGCCGGTTACACGCATGGATTGAAAAGTAGGGCCACTTGCCACTACTGCTTTGTCGCCGTAAGCTACTTTGCGGGCCACTAGAGCCAGCCGATGCCCCACATCCTGCTTGTTAGCGGGATGAATATCCTTGCCGTCACCGATATCAATGGCAACGGCCATGCCGGTAGCAGGGAGCGTCAGGGCCTGCGTTTGGGCTTCGCGCAGTTCGGCCCAGTCCGACTCGGCTGGTTCAGGCAACAGGTCTGTGAAGTTGGCTAGCTGCACAAACAGAAAGGGGATTTCGTAGCCCCACCGGCTTCGCCAATCCTTGATCAGGGCAGGAAACAACGTTCGATACTGCTCGGCTCGGTTGGCGTTACTTTCGCCCTGATACCAGATAATGCCCTTCAGCGCGTACGGAATCAGTGGCGCAATCATGCCGTTGTAGAGCATGGCCGGCTTGTTTTGCGCATTGTTTTCGGGAACCGGGGGTGTGGTAGCCTGCTGTTCGAGTTCGGCTACGGGTGCCTTAAAATCAGGCAGCGCTTTTAGGGCCGCTCCGCTCACCCAGGCTTCGGCCGGTGTTCCTCCCCAGGGGCTACTGATGATGCCAATTGGCACGTTATAGCGCTGATACAGGTCGCGAGCAAAGAAGTAGGCAACGGCCGAAAACTGCCCAGCCGTGCCCGGACCACATACTTTCCAAGTGTGGCCTTCATTTTCGGTTTGTGGTTGCGGCGCCGTTGCTTTCTTGACGGTGAACTGCCGTATGCGAGGAAAATTAGCCGCCGCTACCTCTTGCTCTGCGTTCAAAACCAGCGGGTAGGAAGTAGGCGAGGGCGCATTGGGGTCGCGCAACGGCAGTTCCATGTTCGATTGCCCCGAAGCCAGCCACACGTCACCGACCAGAATATCCTGAATAGTGAGGGTGTTTTGTTCTTTGATTGTCATAGTGTAGGGGCCACCGGCGGGCATGGCGGGCAGGGTTGTCTGCCATTTGCCCGTAGCAGTTGGCGTAGCCGCGTAGGTTTTCCCCCGAAACGTGAGCGTCACTTTTTCTCCCGGTGTTGCCCAACCCCAGATAGGTACTTTCGTGTCGCGCTGCAACACCATGTGGTTGCCAACCAAAGCGGGTAGCCGAACGGTGGCTTGTGCAGCGAAGCCACCTTGTAACATCAGAAAGGAAAGCGCTAAAACTTTATTTCTCATTGGTAAAAGGGTAAGGTCATTAGGCGGTAAGCAACAGAAAATAGGCTCTATAGAAAGAGGTCCAGTTATTTGAATTGATTGTGGAGTTGGTTTCTAGCTGGTTCTGAATTGTGGGCAACGATTGCGCAGATGATTATGGCATGTTACCTTGGTGCCCAACCTACTGGCTCGCGCTAGGTATCAAGCCACTCAGGAGCACGATAGTCTTGAACTTCCTATCAAGCTAAAATCTGCTTGATCTTTGGCTGGGGTTGTTGCTTATCCTTTAAGATTCAGACTGAGTTGTGCCTAGGCGCGTTATCTTTTTACTTTGCTGCTAAAACGTATTAGCTGCCAAATATCTGCGTTGTGTTCAATAAAACAAGGTCTATACTGGCGCGGTAAACACCTTTTCAGCTTCCGGTTCTTATTCATCTAGTTCTCAGGCTACCGCAAACGGCGGTACCGGCCCCAACCTTCACTTGTTCCTGATTAAGACCAAACAGGAAGCTACCTCATCGAATAGACGCTTAGTATATGCAACATAAGGTTCTCTTTTTAAGCTGGTTAAGCTGGCTTCTTTTTGCTGGCCCTGCTACGTGGGCACAAGCCAACTCGGTTTACCACGTAAAGTCTCCGGACGGCAAACTTGACTTAACCGTGCAAACCGGCGCAACGCTGAGTTGGTCTATTCAGCACGAAGCCACCCCGGTTCTTGCGCCATCACCTATCTCTCTGACCTTGGCAGGAGGCGAAGTGCTTGGCAAACCTGCGGTACCCAAAAGCTCGAAAACAGCAAGCGTCAATACCACTATTGCGTCGCCGGTATACAAGAAGAGTCGGGTCGTTGACAACTATAATCAGCTCACCCTTACCCTGAAAGGCAACTATGGCCTCATCGTACGGGCGTATAATGATGGCGCAGCTTACCGCTTTTTTACGAAGCGGAAAGGGCAACTTACTATTTTAAACGAGGAAGCAGCCTTCAACTTCACCGCCGACCACCCTTCCCTCATCCCGTTCGTACGTGACCTGCGGGTGCCAACCGACATGTACATCTCGTCGTTCGAAGCCTTATACACGCCGCTGAAGCTGTCGGAAGTGAACAAGGCCAAGAAGGACACCCTGGCTTTTCTACCGGTTCTGGTAAGCCTCACCAATAATAAGAGGGCGGTACTCCTCGAATCGGATGTAGAAGAGTATCCGGGAATGTTCTTGAAAGGCAACGCGCAAGGCGCCCCAAGCTTGCACAGCGACTTCGCTCGGTATCCGGCCGAGGAAAAAGCGGGCGGCTTCCACAACATGCAACTCGTGGTACCGAAGCGGGAAAACTACATCGCCAAAACCAGCGGCACCCGTGCATTTCCGTGGCGCATAGTAGTGGTCAGTGCCAACGACAAAGAGTTGGCCAACAACGACATGGTGTTTAAGCTGGCCGCCCCGTCGCGGGTGAAAGATGGGTCGTGGATCAAGCCGGGCAAAGTGGCTTGGGACTGGTGGAACGACTGGAATATTTCGCACGTCGATTTCCGGGCGGGCATCAACACGCCTACTTACAAGTACTACATTGACTTTGCGGCAGCCAACAAGATAGAGTATGTAGTGCTGGATGAGGGTTGGTCCGAGGAAACCGATATTCTCAAAGTCTCACCGAAGGTTGACTTAGCGGAGCTGATTGCTTACGGCAAGCAGAAAAGCGTAGGCATCATTCTGTGGGCCAACTGGCGTTCTATCAACGAGAAAATGGACGTGGCTTACGCGCAATACGCCAGAATGGGAGTGCGCGGCTTCAAGATTGATTTCCTGGACCGCGACGATCAGAAGATGGTGGCCTCGTCGTACACCCTCGCTCAAAAAGCGGCGGATTACAAGCTCCTGGTCGATTTTCACGGCATGCACAAACCCGATGGCCTGACGCGTACCTATCCCAACGTGTTGAACTACGAGGGAGTAAAGGGCATGGAAAACAACAAGTGGACGCCCAACGACGATGTACCTCGCTACGACGTGACGCTGCCCTTTATTCGGATGCTCGCCGGTCCGATGGACTACACCCCCGGCGCCATGCGCAATGCCACCAAATCCGAATACCACCTGAGCCATTCTATGCCGATGAGCCAAGGCACGCGCTGCCACCAACTGGCTATGTACGTGGTGTTTGAAGCGCCGCTTCAGATGCTGGCCGACAACCCGACGGCTTACAAGAAGGAGCCGGAAAGCACCGACTTTATTGCCCAAGTGCCCACCACCTTCGACCAAACGGTAGCACTGGACGGCAAGGTGGGAGAATACGTAGCTCTGGCTCGGCAGAAAGGCGACACGTGGTATGTAGGGGCCATGAGCAATTGGGATGCCCGCGAGCTAACCTTAGACCTTTCTTTCCTGGGTGCAGGCTCCTACGAAGCCGTCATTTTCCAAGATGGTGTTAATGCCGACCGGGATGCTACAGATTACAAGCGCGAGGTACGAAAAGTGTCAGCGCAGGACAAGATCAAGATTAATTTGAGCAACGGTGGTGGCTGGGCAGCCCGCATCTACCCCGCTCAATAGTTCTACAAATGTTTGGTAGTGGCAGCATTGTTTTAACCTAGGCAATACTATTTTATCATTCACTAGTACTATTGTGTCGATTATCGTATTAGACCAGTGCAAAATTTTGCACTTAGATTACTATCCCAGTTATATTGCGCAAACGTTTGCTATTTTAGCCTAACGGTTAATAATTGCTTGGTTCTTATCGGTGATTCAACTGTTGAAACTGATTAGTTCAGTGGTCCACTGTTAGTCGGTTATTTCCCAACCAACCGCCCTTGCTGGTCTAGCCATTATCTAGCGGCTAGAATTTCTAATCTGTCTCAATTGCCGCTTTATCTACTGCTAAAAGCTTTTAGCAGTAGATGCTTTATCTGCTCAGCATGTCTATCACCATCCAACCCACCTGTGTCCCGATTTCACTCTGCTTTTTACTTGCTAACTGAGCTTTGGGCGTTCCTAGTGCGACAAACAGCTAACGGACAGCAGACTGCGCTTACTGCTCAGGTGGAAGGTGGCAAAACGGTGCTGACGCTGTCCAAAACCAACGTCAGTACCCGCTGGACCCACACCACCAACAGCACCTACCCAGTAACGCTGCAAAGCAAAGCCTCGGCCCGCCAAGTGCCCCTCTCACTTCCAGAAGGCGACTACTTCTTCGGCGACAAGTACTTCAATCTCCTACCCTGCGAAACCAAGGCACTGTCTTACAGAATGCAGGCGCCGCTTCCCTGGAGGACTTGCAGCGGCGTCTGGTTACGCACACTCACCGACGCTTTCTAAGTGCCAGTCATCTTTTTTCAGCTTTATCGGCTATGCCCACAAAACCCACTACTCCTTTTATTCCCAACCGTCGAGCTGCGAAGTTAAATGCTATTAGCGGCAAAGCTGCGCCGCTCGTGCTAGGGGCTGCCGTGCTGCTGGCGGGTGGCTGCCAGCGCACCGGCATGACTACTACCTCAGCAACTGCCGCCTTACCAACTGTTGCTACTACTTCAACTCCTACCGCTACTGCCTTACCGGCCACTCCACAGTGGAGCCCGCGGGTGGCGGCCCTGCTCAAGCAGATGACGCTAGAAGAAAAGATTGGGCAGATGACCCAGATTGCCAATGCGGCCATTAACCATACCGGCGAGCAGAAAGACATTACCCTTGACTCGGCGAAGCTGATACCGTTTATTAAAACCTACGGTGTAGGCTCTTTCCTGAATGGAGAAGCGGTTCCGCCGACCCAGTGGATCAAGTATTTGTCTGCGCTGCAAAGAATTGCGATGCGCGAGTCGCGGCTACACATTCCCGTCATCTATGGCATCGACCACATGCACGGCGCCAGCTATGTATCGGGGGCGGCCATTTTCCCGCACAACCTCAACTTGGGCGCCACCTTCAACCCGGAGTTTGCCCGGCAGGAGGCCAGGGCGACGGTAATGGAATCGGCGGACCTGGGACATATCTGGGTGTTTGCGCCGGTGCTGGATCTGGGGGTGAACGTGTACTGGCCCCGCCTCTATGAAACCTACGGCGAAGACCCGCTGGTGGCCGCCACACTCGGCGCCGCTTATGTAAAGGAGCTTCAGGAAAACAAAGACATTTTACCTTACAAAGTAGCGGCTTGCGGCAAGCACTTCCTGGGCTACTCCGACCCGCGCAATGGCTGGGACCGGACCAATGCCCTTATTCCCGACCAACGGCTCCAAGAGTTTTTCCGCCCTTCGTTCCAGGCGGCTATTGATGCCGGTCTCAAATCGGTGATGATTAATAGCGGCGAAATTAACGGGGAGCCGGTGCACTCTTCGAAAGCTATTCTCACCGATTTGCTGCGTACGCAGATGGGCTTCAAAGGCGTGGCCGTGACCGACTGGCAGGATATCATCCGACTGGTGACGGTGCAAAAAACTGCGCCTAACGAGAAAGAAGCCACTTTCCGGTGCATTGATGCTGGCGTGGATATGGCCATGACGCCTTATAACACCGATTTCTGCCGCTATGTGAAAGAGCTGGTGCAGGAAGGCCGCCTGACCGAGGAACGCATCAACTTGTCGGCGGGCCGCGTGTTGCAGATGAAGGACGAGCTGGGCATGTTCGAGAACCCCATGCCCCGCGCCGACCGGCTCAACCGCATCGGCGACCCAGTGCTAAAACAGCAGGCCCTAGAAGCCGCTCGCGAGTCGATTGTGCTGCTCAAAAACGAGAAAAATACGCTGCCTTTAGCTGCCGGCAAAGTGCGCCGGCTACTGGTTGTAGGTCCTTCGGCTGATTCCCGCGCCAACCTAGCGGGTGGTTGGACGCTGGCTTGGCAGGGCCGTGCGGAGGCGCAGTATCCCAAAGAGGTGCAAACCATTTATACCGCCCTCAAGCAGCAATACCCCAATGCGCAGGTGGAAACCGTGCCGTATCAAGATGCCGCGGGCAAACCCCAGCTAAACAATGTGTTGTCTGCCGCCCGCCGTGCCGATGCGATTATACTTGCTCTTGGTGAGCGGCCTTATGCCGAAGGACTTGGCAACAGCAGCGACCTAACCCTGCCCGAAGAGCAGCAGCAGTTGGTACGCATAACTCAAAGCGCCGGCAAACCAACGGTACTGGTGATGATTGGAGGGCGCCCCAACATTATTCGCCAGGTGGTTGACCGTTCGCAGGCCGTTATCTGGGGTGGGTTGCCCGGCTTTGGGGGCGGCCAGGCCATTGCCGAAATCATCAGCGGCAAAGTAAATCCCAGCGGCCGGTTGTCGTTCACGTACCCACAATTTGCCGGCCACGTCTCCAATTATCACCACGACAACAACGAGAATAGCTTGGAGCTCAGCGATTTTGGGGCGGGCTTCGAGAACCGCGGCTCCAAGTACAAGAGCACCATGCTTACGGAGTACGGTGAAGGCTTAAGCTACACCACGTTCCGCTACGCCAACCTCCAGCTCAGCGACTCGGTGCTCACGGGCACGGGTTCCATTCGGGCCACGGTGCGCGTAACCAACGCGGGCAGGCAAGCCGGCAAAGAAGCGGTACTCTGGTTCCTGACCGATGAAGTGGGACGTATTACGCGGCCGGTGCGGCTGCTCAAGCACTTCGAGAAGCAGGAATTCAAACCTGGTGAAGGCCGGGAGTTGACCTTCGAGATTCAACCTGAGCACGACCTGAGCTACCCCGATTCCAAAGGAAACAGCGTGCTGGAAGACGGCTATTTCACTTTGCGCGTGGGTGGCCAGACCAAGCGCTTCCGTTATGCGGGCGCTACAGCCCAGAACACACCTAACAACTCGTCGCCAGCTCAAAAAGACAAAGCAGCCAGCGGCTCGAGATAAAACTCCGCTTCACTCAACAAGTTCGCCAGAGACCTGATGCTGCCCCAAGCCTCACCTCTTGTCAACTACAGCCTGCACTTCTATTCACAAGTACAGCTGGTTTTTCTGATTCTGCTTCTTACGCACTTTTACTTTTAACACTCAAGTTTTATGCTTCAAAATTCCTACAGACACCCGCTTTTACGGCGAGCTGTGCTTCTAGCTATTTATGGCCTGCCAGCAACCGCTGTATCTGCTCTAGGCGCGCACTTGCCGCTAACTACTACACTGGTTGGCAGTAACACAGTTGCTGACGTGCCTGTATCGGGCCGCGTGACGCAGGCTAACGGCGAAGGACTACCCGGTGTAACCGTAGTAGTGAAGGGCTCTACTGTTGGTGCCAGCACCGATACGAACGGTAATTTCTCTCTGACCGCGCCAGAAGGCAGCACGTTGGTGTTCAGCAACATCGGTTACAAGCGAGTGGAACTGCCACTTACAAGTACCACTACGGGCCTCACGGTTTCAATGGTGGAAGACACCCAGGCCCTTGGCGAAGTGGTGGTAGTGGGCTACGGCACTCAGGAACGCGCCACCGTAACGGGCGCCGTGTCATCGGTGTCGGGGAGCGACATAGTTGCGCAACCGGTACCTGATGCCAACCAGGCCATTCAGGGCCGGGCCGCGGGCGTTACGGTTACGTCCAACAACGGCGCGCCAGGTGGCGGCGGTGGGGTTACGGTTCGGGTACGGGGCATAACCTCGGCTGGCAACAACAACCCGCTCTATGTGGTAGACGGCTTCCCGCTGCCCTCCGGCGACGACCGCAACGGTGGGTTGAGCTTCCTCAATCCCAACGACATCGAGAGTATCGATGTGCTGAAGGATGCCTCAGCCACGGCTATTTACGGGGTTCGGGCGGCCAACGGGGTGGTTATTGTGACCACTAAGCGCGGCAAAGCCGGCAAGTCAACCATCAACCTTGATGCCTACGCGGGTACCCAAAGCGTATGGCGCCAACTTGATCTGTTGAACGCCGAGCAGTACGCTACGCTCAATAACGAAAGCCGGAGCGCAGCCAACGCGCAGGGCCTCAACACCAACCCGCTGCCGCTCAACCCGCGTTACGCCAACCCTGCTTCGTTGGGCGAGGGCACCGACTGGCAGGATGCTATCTACCGCAACGCCAAGATTCAGAGTTACAACCTGTCGGCAACGGGCGGCAACGAGAAGGCGCGCTACGCCATCAGCACCGGCTACTTCCAGCAGGATGGCACCATCATTGGCTCGAACTTCGAGCGTCTTTCGTTGCGGGTTAACGGCGATTTGCAGCTTAATAAGTACATAAAGCTTGGCAACAGCCTCTCGCTCACGCACGCCCAGGCGCGGCAGCTCGACACCAATAACGACTACACCAGTCCGGTATTCTATGCCCTAACGGCACCGCCTACCCGGCCCGTAATCGACCCTGCCACCGGCTACTACACCGAGTTCAGCACCGAAACCGATTACTACCTGGAAACCAATCCGGTAGTACAGGCCACGCGCGATAACTTCAAAACGATTACCAACCGGGTACTCACCAACCTGTTTGCTGAAATCGAGCCGCTGAAAGGGCTGCGCTTCCGCACCAACGTGGGGGCTGACCTCCAGTTCTACCAAAACAACCGATTCACGCCGCGGGTACTAGGCGCCACGCGCCTGCAAAACGCCAACGCGCAGTGGGATACCAACTACAACCCGAGTTACCTCATCGAGAACACCCTGACCTACGACAAGGTGTTTGCCGACAAGCACTCGGTTACGTTGCTGGTCGGACAGTCGGCGCAGCAGTTCGACTATAGCACCATCAGTGCCAGCCGCCAAAACTACAGCCGCGACGATTTGCAAGTAATTGATGTGGGCCCATCAAATGGCCTCAACAACGCGGGCAACGCCGGACAGTCGCGCTTGGCAAGCTACTTTGCTCGCGCCAACTACGATTTCGCTGGTAAGTACTTGCTCTCGGCTGTTATTCGGCGGGACGGTTCGTCGGCTTTCGCTCGTCAGAATGCCTTCGGTTACTTCCCCGGTATATCGGCGGGCTGGCGCTTGTCGGAAGAGAATTTTCTGAAGGACGCAAACCTTATCAGCAACCTAAAATTGCGGGCGGGCTGGGGCCGGGTAGGTAACCCAACCAATGCCGGGGCGTTTGCTTATCTGCAAACCATCACTTCCAACCGGAATGTGCAGTATGCTCTCGGGGCCGGCGACCAAACGTTCGTGACGGGGGCGGCGCCAACGCGGGCAGCCAACGAAAACCTGAAGTGGGAAAACAACGAGCAAACCAACGTGGGTATCGACGTGGGCTTGTTGGACAACCGCCTCGAGGCCACCCTGGACCTGTACACCCGTACTTCGCCTAACCTGCTTATCAACGTGCCGGTATCGACGCTCTCGGGCACCTTCGAAGACCGGATTGTGAATGCCGCCGCTTCCCGCAACCGCGGCTTCGACTTCTCTTTCACCAGCCGCAACATTGTGGGCGAGGGAGACGGTTTGACTTGGACCACCAACCTCAACTTCTCGCTTTATCGCAGTGAGTTGACTTCGCTCGGGGTGGGCCGGCCCTTCAACGCGCAGCAGTTCCGTGGCAACGCCAGCATTGTTCGCTACGACAAAGACGTGCCGTTCGGCTCGTTCTACGGCTACGTCGCCGATGGCCTGATTCAGACCGACGAAGAGCTGCGGGCATTGAATGCTAACGCGTTGTCGACATCAGCCGGCGCCAGTGCTTACTACCAGAACTCGGGCACTCGCCCCGGCGACATTCGGTTCCGGGATTTGAATGGCGACGGGGTGATTACGGATGCTGACCGCACTTATATCGGTGATCCTAACCCCGACTTCACGTATGGTGTAACCAACACCGTAAGCTGGAAGGGCTTCGATTTGAGCGTATTCTTGCAAGGCTCGCAGGGCAACGACGTATTCAACCTCAACCGCTTCTATACGGACGGGGGCCTCTACGGCGCCGAAAATTCCAGCACCCGCGTGCTGGATCGGTGGACGAGTGCCGGCACGAGCAACACCGTGCCCCGTGCCGTTGCCGGCGACCCCAACCAAAACCTGCGTTTCTCGAGCGACTACGTAGAAGACGGCTCTTACATGCGGATCAAGCTGCTGACTGTTGGCTACTCGCTGCCCAAGACGCTGATTAACCGCATTTCGGCGCAGAACATCCGCTTTTACCTGAGTGCGCAGAACTTGTTGACGGTAACCAACTACGACGGTATCGAGCCGGAAATTGCGGCTTCCAACTACGTGAACGGCCAGTTCCAGACCAGCCTAGGCATCGATCGGGGTTCGTACCCACAGTCTCGCACCTTCATTGCGGGTATCAACATTGGCTTTTAAGCTTTAAACACGGCTTCGGGGTGGCCTTGCCGATGCGAGTGCCGCCCCGGATCTACCACCGCTTCAACACTTACTCCGATGACAAATAAAAAAGTGGTTTGCGCCAGCTTGCTGATGCTAGGCCTTCTTGCTGGTTGCGGCAAAGACTACCTAGACGAGCAGCCCCGCGACCGAATAACTTCCGAGATTTTCTATAAGACGGAAACCGACGCCATTCAGGCAACCAACGCCGCTTACGCCGAGTTGGTACGCTACGGCATGTTCAACTACTCCCTGTGGGGCATCGGCGACGTGATGTCGGACAACTCCACCCTCGGCGGGGGCGGCGGCAGCGACGGTATCGAGTTCCAGCAGCTCGACAACTACAACATCCCGTCGAGCAACCCCCTTATCACGGCGCACTGGCGCTCGTGTTATCTGGGTATTGGTCGCGCCAACTTGGTACTGGCCAACGTGCCCGCCATTACCATGAACGAGGACCTCAAGAAGCGCAGCCTGGGCGAGGCCCAGTTCCTGCGGGCGCTGTACTACTTCTACCTCGTGCGGGGCTACGGTGATGTGCCGCTCATTACAACGCCGCCCGCCAGCGCCGAAGCCGTTAACACGTTGACGCGCACGCCAGCCCCGCAGGTCTACGAGCAAATCGTTACGGATTTGAAGGCGGCCGCCGACAATTTACCTACGGGCCCTTACAGCGGCGACGACATTGGCCGGGCTAGTAAGTGGTCGGCCAAAGGCTTGCTAGCTAAAGTGTACCTCACGCAAGGCAACCTGCCGCTGGCCGCCTCGCAGGCGCTAGAGGTTATTCAGCAATCAGGTAAAACGTTGAACCCTGCCTACGCCGACAACTTCAACGTAGCCAAGGAGAACGGTCCCGAGTCGTTGTTTGAAGTGCAGTTCAGAACTTCGCCCCAGGAGTACTACGACCAGAACGGTCCGGGCTTTATTGGCAACGGCTTTTTCGGGGCCCGTGGACTGAACACAGTACGCACCGGCGGCTACGGCTTCAACATCCCTGAGAAAGAGTTTGTGGATGGCTACGAAACCAATGACCTGCGCCGCGACGTGACGATCTGGAAACCCGGTGATGTATATCCCGGCACCCCACGTATTGTTCAGCCAGCCTCTTTACCAGGTTCGCCGTTTGGTTACAACGTGAAGAAGTGGTTTACGGGCAGAGACCTGACGCCGCTACAGTACGATTCGCCGCTCAACATTCCGGTGCTACGGCTGGCCGACGTCTACCTGATTTACGCCGAAGCAGCGGGTCCGGCCCTGGGCTTGCCTTATTTGAACCGGGTGCGTCGTCGGGCCTTCGGTTTGCCCATTGAGGTACCTTCGGCCCGAGACTTAACCATCACCGACGTCACGGCCTATAAAGCGGCGGTGCTGCGGGAGCGTCGGTACGAGTTTGCCTTCGAAGATGACCGTTGGTACGACCTGAAGCGTACAAATACCCTGATTCCGGTGATGCGTGCCCAAGGCAAAAATATTCAAGACTTCAACGTAGTGCTCCCCATCCCCCAGTCGGAGCGCGACGTGAATCCTAATTTGGTGCAAAATCCAGGGTACTAACCGTATATTCCAATCCTGAAGAACAAGAAAAGCCGTGTGCCACCCGCTGGACGCGGCTTTTCCTATCTCTTCGGTACCAGGCTCACTTCCCTTCCCACATCTTTCCCCATCCATGGCAGCCCCAACCCCAACCCTTAGCAACCGGCCCGTCGGCACTTCTTCGGCTAGCTCGCAGCGCTACACTTCCGCGCTAAGT
Source organism: uncultured Hymenobacter sp. (assembly GCF_964242765.1). Lineage (NCBI taxonomy): Bacteria > Pseudomonadati > Bacteroidota > Cytophagia > Cytophagales > Hymenobacteraceae > Hymenobacter > uncultured Hymenobacter sp. Next base: position 82,314 of record NZ_CAXTBM010000005.1, on the reverse strand, counting down.
GCCGTCACTACTCTTTTCTTTCTGTGGGGATTCATCACCTGTCTCAACGACATTCTGATTCCCTACCTGAAGGCCATCTTCCAGCTCTCGTTTGCCCAGGCCAACCTAATTAACCTCTGTTTCTTTGGAGCTTATTTTCTGGTAAGTATTCCGGCGGGTAAGCTGGTGGCGCGGGTGGGCTATAAGCGCGGCATGCTCATTGGGTTTGTGGTAGCGGCCGCCGGTGCTTATCTATTTTATCCGGCAGCTTCGCAGCGGGCGTATGGCTTGTTTCTGGGGGCGCTGTTCGTACTGGCTTCCGGTATCACCATTTTGCAGGTAGCGGCCAATCCGTACGTGGCTATTCTGGGCCCGCCCGCCTCGGCTTCGGCGCGCCTCACGCTCACGCAGGCGTTCAATTCGCTCGGCACCTTCCTGGCGCCTCTGCTTGGCAGCGCCCTCATTTTGAGCCGCTTGCCGAAGTTGGACAACGCCGCCAGCGCTGCTTCCATCGACATCACGGCCGTGCAGATACCGTACTTGGTTATTGGCACCGTACTCCTGCTGATTAGCTTGATGCTCAGCCGCATCAATCTGCCACAAATTGAACATGCTACGGAAGCCGATACAGCAGAAGGCGCCAGCTCGACGCGGGCCTGGAACTACCGCCACTTGGTGCTCGGGGTAGTGGGCATCTTTGCTTACGTAGGTGCTGAAGTAGCTATTGGCTCGCACATCGTTAATTACCTGGCGCTGCCTGATGTGATGGGCCTAGACCCCAAAACGGCGGGCGACCGAGTGGCTTTGTATTGGGGCGCAGCCATGGTGGGCCGATTTGCCGGTGCTTACTTACTCAACAAGTTTGCGCCTACCAAGCTACTTGCTTTCAACGCTATAGGCGCGGTGGTACTCGTACTGATTTCTATCAACACCTCGGGAGCCGTAGCCATGTGGAGCTTGTTGGCCGTGGGCTTGATGAACTCGCTGATGTACCCAACCATCTTCACGCTGGCCGTAGCCGGCTTGGGCCGCCACACCGAGGAAGCTTCGGGCTTGCTGTGCACAGCTATTGTGGGTGGGGCCCTGGTGCCCTTGCTGTTTGGCTTCATTGCCGACAACAGCGGTTTGCGGCTGGCTATGCTGCTGCCAATTGTGTGCTATCTGTACGTGATGTGGTACGGTTTGCGCGGCAGCCGCCGTGCAGCCACGGTCTAAGTTAAGCTTCCTTGTCTGGAAGAAAGAATCCTGCCCAACAACCATCAAATATGCTTGGTATCGTGTCGGCAATTGGCCCGGTGGCTTCCTTGGTTGTAGCCATCGGGCCAATGTGATTCTAGAGGTTGCCAGTAGCTAAACCAAGTGGTTGTGTGGGCTTGCCCCGTCTTTTTTGCGTTGCTTTTTAGTATCTTATAGTCAGCTAGTAAGATATAGATACACACTTATTGCTTTCAAGAGTATGCTTGCTGACACAACGCTTCGCTTGCTGACTATTGCAACGGTTAGCTTGTGGTTTGACGGCAGGGCAACGGCCCAACGCCTGGTTCCCGGCTACGTTATTTTAATTGCCGGCGACAGTCTACCAGGAGCTATCCGCCTCAGTTCACCCATTGAGCAGCAACGAGAAGTGAAATTTGTGCCCTTGGCAGCCAATCAACTGCTTAAGTTTTCTCCCGAAAAGGTTCGTGCTTACGGCTACATGAGCGCAAAAGACACCGTGCGCTATGTAGCTTGTCCGGTGCAACTCGGCTACCCGGTTGTTTACCGCACCAAAGTTGCAGGCCAAGACAACACTTTCATTGAAAAGACTACCAACGACACCGTATGGCTGCTACTAAAGCAAGTTATGGCCGGTCCGGTACAGCTGTATGAGCGCTACGACAGCCACAATGGAGCACCTTCGTTGCGTCAATATTTTCTGCGCAAAGGCCATAACCTGCCCGTCAACACCTATTGGTGGAATTTCCCGAAAGATGCCGCAGTGTTTTTCAAGGACCATTCAGCCCTGACGGCCCAACTCCAAACCAAGCACTACCACGCCCGCGACTTGAAAACGGTGGTTCATATGTACAACAAATGGCAATTGGCGACCACGAAGCCGATTGTACAGTGAAAGTAAGGTCTTGAAAAATTTGTTTTTAAGACGTAGTCGTTTTTCAAATCCTGTCTATCTTTGCTTCCCCTAACGGAAACGCCCGCCGGGAAATGCCTCTTTAGCTCAGTTGGTAGAGCAGCTCATTCGTAATGAGCAGGTCGTTGGTTCGAGTCCAATAAGAGGCTCACTTATATATACAAAACCCCGAAAAGCCCTTTCTTACGCAGGGCTTTCCGGGGTTTTGCTTTTACACTGAATCCTAAGCTATTGCGAGGCAGACCTGTATCTGCCCCGCAATTCGCCCAAGTCTTATGAAGCCAGGACTTGAATTACGGCTTCCGAGAAGCGTTCCATTTCTTCGAGCTGCGGACTGCACTGCAACAAGAACAAGTCTACGCCTACCGCTTCGAAGGCGGCAATGCGCTCGGCTACTTGGTCGGGCGTGCCCGTCAGGCCAGAGCGTAGGCCGCGGTTCGATACCGAGTAGTCTTGCAAGGAAACCTGGTTTTCGAGCTGCGTGCCGGCTAGCCACTGCTGATAGTTTTTGTAGCCGGCGGCCGAGCCTTGCACGTTGGTGATACGGTCCAGTTCCTTTTTCACTTCCTGCTCGGTGTTGCGCACAATGGAGTAAGCGGCCACCCCGAATTTCATGCGTGGCAAGCCCAGCTTTTCGCGCCGTTCACTCAGGTCCTGGATGCGGCGGCCGATGGCCTCGGGCTCGTCGCCGTGCATTACGTAGCCGTCGCACTGGGCAGCAATCAGGTTTTTAGCGGCTTCCGATTCGCCACCGGCGTAAATAAACGGCCGCGGGCGCGACACCGGCTTGGGCTGCAAAATGGAGTCGGTTACCTTGTAGAACTTGCCTTCGAAGGTGAAGTGGTCCTGCTTCCAAAGGTTGTCCACTACGTGCAACCATTCGGCGGTGCGGGCATATCGGTCGTCGTGCTGCTCGAAGTGCACGCCGTACTTCTTGGCCTCGTCCTGCCACCACGACGATACCACGTTCAACGACAGCCGGCCGCCGCTGATGTGGTCGATGTTGGCGGCCTGCTTGGCCAGCAAAGCCGGCGAGTGAAAAGTAGGCCGCACAGCCACCATCAACTCGATTTTCTTGGTGACGGCGGCCAAGGCGGCAGCCGTGCTCCAGGCATCCAGCGAAGGAGCTTCCTCGCCTTTGATATCGTTGAGGTTCAGCTCGGCGATGAGCGAGAGGTCGTACCCGAGGTCCTCACTGCGCTGAGCCAGCGTTTTGACGTAGTCCCAATCGGCGCGCATGTTTTCGTCTTCGACGTTGCGCAGCCACCCGCCGAAGACGGGCATCCAATATCCGTATCTCATTATACTACAGCCGTTTCGATTTGCGATTCATTCACAGCTTGCGGAGCAGCAACAGGAAGTTGAGTTACCAAGTAATCTACGAAGCGGGCGTAGGGGTCGAAACCCACCACATTCACGGCATCGGCCACGAAGTTGGACAGCGCGTTGATGTCGTAAAACAGTACGTCGCCGTTGCGGTCGTCGATGAGGTACTCGATACCACCCACGTCGATTTTAGCGGCGGCCACAATGCGCTCCACGGCCTCAATTACGTCGGCCGGGGGCGTGAAGGCTTCCACTTGGATGCCTTTTTTGGGCGCTTCGGTGAGGCAAAATTCGGCGGACTGCTCTTCGGGAATCTGGCAGATTTCAGCGGGGCATAGGTTGAAGCTTTCGCCGGTGGTGTACACCTTCATGGCGTACAGAAACTTACCGTTCAGGGTTTCTACCCGGTGAATGTTGCCGCCGCGGGGCGTCACATACTCCTGCACCAACGCCGTTTGGTCGATGCCAAGGTCGATTTGACCGGCTTCTACGGCCGCCTGCACGCCTTTCAGCGTATCGAAGCGAATAATGCCCGCCCCGCTGCCGCCAATATTCACCTTCACCACAATCGGAAATTGCAGCTGCTGAGCTGCATCGGCGATGCGCGAGGCATGATTCACCACAAACGATTTAGGGTATTTCAGGCCTAAAGAAGCAAACAGCGAGAGTTGACGGGCTTTGTTGGTTTCGATGCTGGTAGCCACCGAGCCATTGATGATGCGCGTGCCAATCCGCTCTAGGTGGGTAGCAAAACCCGCCGTGTGGAAAATACCCTGGCCGTGGCCGCGCAAGTAAGCCGAAGAGCTCATGCGGTTTACTACCAGCGCGTAGCGGCTTTCGGTTTCCGAGGGGTTGAAAAGGTGATGAGCGGCGTCAATCTTTTCGTAGGGCAGCCCACGGCGGTCTAGCTCGGCAAACAGCGGTTTGAACCATTCGGGGTGCTCGTAGTAGATGCCAATCGGCTTGGTTGAGGCAGGCATGAGAAAAAGAGGGTTATAAAAGACCAGAAAATCGAGAGAACAGCGCGAGGCAGTGAAGTCGCGCAAACAACAGAACTATGAGGAAGAGGGTTGCACCAGAAACAACAACGTATTATCGACTTATACGGGAGTAAATTATTTAACCTGCTTTGCAAGCCAAATCAACTCGAGTTTCTAGCCCGCCAACTAGGAAGTGGAAGCATGTCATGTTGCGGCGTTAGAGTTAGTAGGCGGTCTGCCACCGCTACGCAGTCAGAAAGCAATGAAACTCTAAAACCCAAAAACCTGAGGTTGCCCTGCGGCAGAGGTATTAACCAGGTTAACAGAAAGTGGCTGACGCAAGGGCGTTCCTTCGCTTTTAGCTACCCAGGACCGCCCACCTATGAATAGCTCAGCAACACGTGCTGCAACAACACCCATGCTGTAAAGCAGAAAAGGTAGCGGAAGAGGCGGCGGTGTTGATGAAGCGTTTCACGGCAACTTGTTTTATAGGGTCAGGACTTGGCTGCGCTGACCTTCGGTTGGCACCGTTCCAGATGATCTGGGGGTTGCCGGCGTTTCGTCGAGCTTGTCTCTCCACGCCTCTGTATAAAAACAATTCTTTTGCTTGAAGAATTGATGCCGCAAAGGTAAAGCGGCACTCACTGAAAATGCAAACCAGACTATACTCGCTAGCAATTCGCACCCAAGCACGGCACGCGGCTGCGTGCGTTGCTGTTTGATCGGTCCCATGCTAAGCTTAAGGTTAGATGGAAACACCATAGAAACACTGAATCCACTGCGAAATCTGCCTTTACCCTATTTCCCATAGCTCGCTCCAGGACGTGGTGCGGGCGGGGCTGCATAAGCGCTTGTGCCCGAGCCACGGCGCGGGCTCTCCTTTCGGAACTACCGCCGTGGCTACCTGAACGCAGTTTTGGCCGAAGCGGCGGTTGAGTTGGTCGAGCTTGCGCATAAGAGCGGCCGACTGCGGGCGCTGCACTTCGGGTAGCGGCTCGAAAAGGCTGAGCTGCGGCTGACCGTGCCCTTCCAGGCCATCGAGGATTACGCCGGCTTTCTTGTAGGCCAGCCCCGGTTGCCAAAGCTGCCCGAGCAAGGTGCGGGCAGCGCGCACCAAGTCACTGGTGTTGCTGGTAGCGGACGGTAGCGTGATTTGGGCGGAATGGGTATACGGCGGGGGCGTCGGGCCAAACCGGTTTTGGCCGATAAAAACGGTTAAAATATACGTTGCCGAACCCTGCGCGCGCAGCTTCTCGGCGGCCCGGGAAGTGAAAGCTGCTACGGCCCCGAGCAGATCGTCGAACTTGGATAAGGGCCGGCCGAAACTACGGGTACAGGCAATGCTTTTTCGCGCCAGCGTACCGTCTTCGCTCGGGTGTAGTTGGTGGCAGGGTTTCCCTTGCAGTTCCCGCACCAAGCGGGCACCTACTACCCCACCCATGTGCTTGCGGGCCCAGGCTTCCGAGCAGCAAGCCAAATCGGCGGCCGTCATCAAACCCATGGCGCGCAGCTTTTGACCGTATTGGCGGCCAACGCCCCACACCTCCTCAACCGGCATCTGCCCGAGCGCCCACCATTGCCGCTCCTCGGAATCAAGAGCCAATACGCCTTTGCAGGTAGCGTTTGTTTTCGCTAAGTAGTTGGCGAGCTTGGCTAAGGTTTTGGTAGGTGCAATACCAATGCACGTAGGAATATGGGTCCGCTTGTGAACTTGCTGCCGGATTTTCTGCGCGAATACCTCCAGATTTTTCTGGCAGAGTTCCATGTTGTGCAGCCCCAAAAAGGCCTCATCAATCGAGTATATTTCTATCTCGGGTACCACCGACGCCAGGTAGCTCATCACCCGATAACTCATGTCGCCGTATAGGGGGTAGTTCGAGGAAAACACCTGCACTTGGTGCTGCTTGATAAGCTGGCGAACCTGAAAGTAGGGCGTGCCCATCTTTATTCCCAACGCCTTGGCTTCGGTAGAGCGCGAGACTACGCAACCATCGTTGTTGGAAAGAACTACTACCGGTACGGTGGCCAAATGGGGCTGAAAAGCCCGCTCGCAGCTCACGTAGAAGTTGTTACAGTCGACGAGTGCGAACATGGTCGTGGAGCTTGCCGCTGATGAGTTCGGTGATGACGTGCGTGACTACTCCCCAAATTTGCGCTTGCTCCGGGACGGTGATCTTCAGCGGCTCGTAATCAGGGTTGTCGGGAACGAGCCAGTAGAACCCGTCTCGCTTTTCCAAGCGCTTCACCGTAAACTCGCCCTCCACGGCAGCCACTACCACGTTGCCAAGCTGTGGCTTCAAAGCGCAGTCAACGGCCATCAGGGCGCCGTCGGGAATATGGGAAGGCGGACCGTCCATGCTGTTGCCTTTGACGCGCGCCAGGTACGTGCAGTCAGGATGCGGCAGCAGAATCGTGTTCAAGTCGATTCGTTGATGGCTGTGGTTGTTGTCGGCCGGGCTCGGAAAGCCAGCAGGCACGGGGGTGTCGCACTCAATGAGCCAAACTGGGTGACGAGCAATGTCAAGAATGTCAACGATGCACATATTACAAGGATTGATGCTCACAAATAACGAGCTTTTACTAATTATGTTGGTAATATGACAATAAAATTAGCTTGTACAAGATAATCAGAGCTTCAAACTATCCTTTGCGTTTCACTGAGCAGCCCTCTACCCCAACGAAAAGCCCCGCCAGTCTCAGACTAACGGGGCTTTTACTTAGTTGCTGGTAATTTACAGCAGCCAGTTGAATGAGAGCTTAGAAGCCGTTTTCAGTGCCACTGCTGTACGTGCCATATTCGGCACCATGGCCAGTGTCGTGCAGGCCATTTGTAGCGCCGCGGTACACTGAGTCACTGCTAGCATCCCATTTCGTTGCCTTGCTGCTCTTTGGGTTGTAAGGCGCGTAGACGCTGGAAGAAGACTTGCTTTTCTTGCCGCGCAAAGCCAGCCACCCTATGCTACCTACGAGCAGGGCACCGGCTGCCACTTTCTGCGTGGTGGAAAGACCATTTACTTGCGCTACCGCTTTGTTACCTAAATCTATCAGTGACTGGGGCAGCTGATTTACGTTCTTCATCAGTTCCTCCTGATTCAGCCACGACTTGCGTTGCGTACCCTCGGGCTGGCTGCTTTCCGCCGTCGAGGCCGAGGCCTCGGGCTGGCTGGTGGTGGTGGCGAAGGAGTCATCGCCGGCGGCTCCTAGCGCAGCAGCAGTATCGGTGAGGTTATCGTTGGCAGAAAGGGAAGTAGCGTCGAGATTTGCTTGATTTTGCTTAGCCATGATCTAAAGGGAAAAGTAAAACGAATGTGAAAGGCCCGCTGGTCAGCGGTTTTCGTGCGTGATTATTCGTTGAAACAGCGGTTTGGGTTGCGGTTTATACCATATGATTTTCGTAGAGCCTTTCTCACAACCTTGCCATGGTTGAAGCAGTAAACCTAACAGAAGGATAAGCTCTAAACCCCTCTCAACCATATCACACGACCCTAATCTTTCTGTTGCACTTATTACGGGAGCCGCCAACGGTATCGGCCAAGAACTTGCCCATCTGTTTGCCAAAGACCAGTATCAATTGGTATTGGTTGACCAAGACACGGCCGGCCTAAGCAAGTTTGCTGAGCACCTGCGCAGTGTGCACAACCTCGAACCTACGCTCATCACCCAGGACCTCAGCCACGACGGAGCCGCTCAGCGCGTCTACGACCAAGTAACGGCCCAGGGCATTGCGGTGGATATTCTAGTGAATGATGCTGGATTCGGGGAGTACGGCCCGTACCTAGAATCCGACGTCGCCCGCAACCGTGCCGTTATTCACACCAACATCGTTGCCTTGTCAGAGCTAACGTACCTGTTCGGGCGCGACATGGTAGGGCGCAGCAAAGGCCGTATTCTCCAGCTAGCTTCTACGGCCGCCTACACGCCCTCGCCCAACATGGCGGTGTATTCCGCCACAAAATCTTTCGTGCTAAGCTTTTCCGAAGCGTTATCCAATGAATTGAAAGACACGGGCGTAACCGTAACGGCCCTGTGCCCTGGTGCCACCGACACCGACTTTTTCGAGCGGGCCGGAGCCGAAGACACCCGTGCCGCCCAAGGTGCTATGGGCCTCGCCGACCCCAAAGACGTAGCCAAAGATGGCTACGAAGCCCTTATGAAAGGGGAAGCCCGGGTTATTTCCGGCGTCACCAACAAGATCCAAGCCATGCTCACCAACATCACGCCCGACAGCATAGTGGCCGCCGGTATGCGCAAGATGTTTGAGGCCCCTAGCAAGTAAGGATTTAAACTTATAGTCGAGTTTGCCGCTTTTCCGTTAGCCGCGGGGAAGCGGCAATTTCTTTAAGTAGCCAGCACACCGAAGCCGGGAAGGGGCCCCATCAAAGTGACTCGTCGGGCGAGAATGCTCTTCACCTGCTTTTCTTTCTCCCCTCACTTATCAACTCTGGCTCTAAAAATCATCAGATCGACTATGCAGCGCTTCAAAAACAAAATATGCCTCGTTACGGGCGCCACCTCGGGTATCGGACGGGCAGTGGCCGTGCAGATGGGCCAGGAGGGCGGTTGCGTAGCCATATTGGGTCGGGACGTTGCTGATGGCCGGGAAGTAGTGCGCGAAATAAAAGCGGCCGGGAGCGAGGCCATCTTCATCAGAGTTGACCTCGGGCAGGATGCGCCGCTACAAGCCGCCGTGCGCAAAGTACTAGCCACCTGGGGCCGTATTGATGTGCTCGTTAGCAATGCGGCCCTCATGACTTATAAGCCGCTACTCAAGCTCGATCCTAAGGAGTGGGACTACGTGATGAACGTGAACCTGCGGGCGCTGTTTCGCCTCTCCCAATTGTGCCTGCCCCACATGAAGCGCGGGGCCATCGTGGCCGTCAGCTCGGTGCACGCTCACCAAACTACACCCAATGTGGTGCCCTACGCTGCCAGCAAGGGCGCCATTGAGGCCTTCGTGCGGGGGCTGAGTTTGGAAATACCGCATACGCACGCCCGCATCAATGCCGTAGCTCCGGGCGCCGTTGATACGCCTATGCTTTGGAGTAACCCCAACGTTAAGAGTGGCAAGGAGAAAATCACCGGGCAGGTAGGTACCCCCAACGAGCTAGCCGCCGCCATCTGCTTCATGGCTTCCCCCGAAGCCAGCTTCATCAACGGCACCACGCTAGTAGTAGACGGCGGCCGGCTAGCAGCCCTCTAAAATGCAGGAGTGAAGCAGCCTACGTCAGTTGCTGTGTGCCTTGGTATGATAGATACCAACGGTTACTTCACTTGTTTGCTCCCAGCGCCCTGATGCATTTTCGCGGGGTCGGGAAGAGGTTGGCCGCGGATGTAAAGTTGCGCATTAAGGATAGCAGCTTCGCGAGCCGCTACCTCAAAGGGAATGTTGTAGTAGCCGTGGCGCAGCCAGTCGAGTAGGTAACGCCGCAGGAAGCCCAGCTTACCGTGCTCTTGAAACTGCCGAATGTGCTCCATTTCGTGGGCCACCCAGTACGGGTCATCCAGAAATTCCTCGCGGGTAGCTCCACTCAGATGGATCTTATTGCCCAGCACCATGGCTACGCTCCGAGTACCAAGCTTGATTCGTGCAAGCCGAGCAACAAGAGAATTTTCGATGATTATGGGGGACTTCATTGTGCAGCTAAAATTGAGGCCGATTATACGTTGAAAACCAGTGAGTTGGTTACGCCAAGTTGCGAGCTGTTTCCAATAATAATTTGTTTTTAAACAAGAATATTATGCCATTTTAGGTCTCAAACTTGGATAGTCATCCCTTTTTGGTTTAGCTTTAACCATAGACCGAAGCAGTGACCTACTGTTTTTTGGCTCTTATTACTGGTTTTATTACTGGCTTTTTTACTCTGCTTCTATCGAATAAGAAGTACTTCTCGGTTCCTTCGGTTTGCTCCGAAAACCTATTTTGCCACCCCACGACGGACAATGAAGCACATCCCTCTGTATTGCCTCGCCGCGGCCTCTATGGCCCTCTCCTTCTTCTTCGAAAGCACACCTACCTCCTCCGGCTCTTCCGCTTCGGACCTCTTGGTTGCCGAAGCCTCCCTGCTCCCCTCATTTATCGATGAGGAAGATAAAAAGCCTGGTGCCTCTGCCGCCAGCGACTCAGCCGCCTACGACTATTACGATCAGGCGCTCGGTGTTCACCTCGCACGTACCGAAAACAAAGACTTGCTCCGTACCGTCCTCGACTGGATTGGTACTCCTTACCGCTACGGCAGCAACTCCAAACAAGGCACCGACTGCTCGGGCTTCGTAACCCGCGTTTATAAAGAAGTATACGGCATCACGCTCCAGCGTAGCTCACATTCCATGTTCAGCAGCGTGAAGCGCGTCGACAGGGAGGCTATGGAAACCGGCGACTTAGTGTTCTTCCGCCGCGGCCCAGGCCAGCCTATCTACCACGTAGGTATCTACTTGAAAGACGGGAAGTTTGCTCATTCCGCCTGCAACGGCGGCGTAATGGTGAGTTCGCTCAACCAGCAGTACTATCACCGCAACTTCTACGCGGCGGGCCGCGTTGAAACCAACTAATCGGCCACCGAACGCTCCCTCTTGGCAAGCCCTGTTCGTATACGAGCGGGGCTTTTTGTTTGGACCCTGCGGCAAGGACAGCCGATAACTATTTCGCGTTGAAACAGTATAGGCAGGCAACAACAGTTGGGGTTAGTTTTAGCGCCTCACGTTTTCACTCTTAGTTTTCTTGCACTATGGCTAAGCAAAATCCCCAGGGCGACCAGATAGCCTCGTCGCCTCTCTTCAAGAAGTTTTTGAGCACCGCCGAAGAATACCTCAAACGTCCTACCCGCGTCAAGCAGTTGCTAAACGATGCGTATAAAAAAGCCAGCGAGAAGAAGGATATTGGCTCTATCGCCCAAGAAGCTTGGGAAACGATGCAAACCCTCTTCCGTCTGATCCGAGCTTCTATTGCGGGCGAGTACACGGGTTTGCCCACCACTACTGTGGTGGCAGCCGTAGCCGTTACCATCTACTTCATGAGTCCTATTGACCTGATTCCGGACTTTATTCCGGTGCTTGGTTTGCTCGATGATGTGGCGCTGGTGGCTTGGTTCGGGACTACCATCAAGGAAGAACTAGATAAGTTCGCAGAGTGGGAAAAGACTCGGCCCAGCGTAGTGGAAGTTACTGGTGGCACTGCTTCTGCCGACAGCTACACCGCAGCCACCGACGTAACGCCTCCCGCGCGGCCGCAAACTTCCAACACCGATTCTGGCCTGGGCTCCCCCGACAGCAGCCGCCCCGCCTCCAGCGAGCCTATTAGCACCGGCCCGGCTACCGGCGCCGCGACGCCCCACGCCGACATCCCGGCCAACACCACCGACAGCAGCCGCTTTGGCAGCGACACCGGCTTCAGCGGCGGCGACCCGGGCGGAAACGTTCGGTAGTCGCTGAGCGGCTGGCTACTCCTGAAACTGTGGTTAGTTCCTAATCCCGAATCAATCAAACAGAAAAAAGGCCTCTATCTTCTGATAGAGGCCTTTTTTCTGTTTGATTATGTACCGTTCAGCTACGCGGCGCGAGCGTGGGAGACTACGTAGCTCACCAAGTCGCCAACGGTAGCCAGGGGCACTTCGTCGGGAATAGTAATGTGAAAACTGCGTTCCAGCTCAATGATAATATCTACGACATCAACCGTGTCGAAGCCCAGCTCGCGGCTGAGGTTGCTACCGATACGCAGGCGCTGCGGCTTAATGGATTTGCGCTTGCTGATGATACGCAGCACCTGCTGCTGAATGGATTTTGAGGCGGGAGTCGTTGATGAAATCATGAGGTTAAACGACGAAGAACAAGGGTATTATAGGAAAAGGAGGGCGAGATATTCTGGGGAGCAGCGCCTTTTCAACGCTTGGGTGAAAGAGGATACTGCTCCCCAGAATAGTTGCAAGCCACTCCGAAAAAGAATCTAGACTTCCGCCATAGCCGGCGACGCAGTCGGCCGCACTTTGTTGGTACCAGCAGGTGGGAGAGGATGGTTATCGGTGGAACGGCCACTAACCTTCTCTTTGAGCCGTTCCGTAATCAGGTACATCACCGGTACTACTACCAGTGTGATGACGGTCGCAAACACCAGACCAAAAATGATGGTCCAGGCCAGTGGGCCCCAGAACGTTACGGATTCACCCCCAATAAAGAAGTGCGGGTGGCCGGAAGCAAACAGCTCGTAGAAGTCGATATTGAGGCCGATGGCCAGCGGAATCAGACCGAGCGTGGCGGCCGTAGCCGTCAGAATCACGGGGTTGAGGCGTGTACGGCCGGCCATAACAATGGCTTCCCGTAGCGGCATGCCCTGCGAGCGAAGCATGTCCGTGAATTCAACCAGCAGAATTCCGTTTTTCACCACAATACCGGCTAGGGCAATAATGCCGACCCCCGTCATAACGATACTGATGTTCATGCCCGTAACAGCCAAGCCCAACATCACACCAATTATCGAGAAAAGAATTTCGGTGAGGATGATAACGGGCTTGCTTACCGAGTTGAACTGCATGACCAAAATCAGGAAGATAAGGCCCAGTGATAACGCACCGGCCAGGGGCAAAAAGTCACTGGTTTCCTTTTGGTCTTCCTGAGCACCACCCATCCTGATGATGTAGCCGGGCGGCGTAGGGTAAGCTTGCAGCGCCGTTTCAATCTGCCGCACTACGTCGGGGCCGGTGAAGCCACTGAGTACGTTGGACGAGATGGTGATAACGCGCTTCACGTCTTTGCGCTTGATGCCGCCGTAGGTGGTGCCGTAGCGAACGTCAGCCACCGACGAGAT